>JAVLCF010000091.1:5380-9267 GCA_031581195.1 Trueperaceae bacterium
GCGGCCTGGTGCGCCTGGGTCGCGGTATCGCGGACGCCCTCGAGGAAGAAATCGAGCCAGGCCTCCCAGGCGCCCTCGGTGCGGACGCGTTGGAGCCGGTCGTAGTACACGGCACGGTGACGTTTGAAGTAGAGGCTGAGGTAGAGACTCGGTTCGCGAAGCGCGTCGTCGTGGCACAACGACAACGTCACGAGGAGTCGCCCGAGCCGCCCGTTCCCGTCGAGGAACGGGTGGATGGTCTCGAATTGCACGTGCGCGATCGCCGCTTTGACCAACGGCGGCGTGTACGTACCTTCGTCGTGCAGGAACCGTTCGAGGTCATCGACCAGGTCGGGAACGAGGGGAGGGGGCGGGGGAACGAAGACCGCGTTCGACGGGCGCGTCCCCCCGACCCAGTTCTGGGTGCGCCGGAACGCGCCCGGTGCCTTGTCGGCGCCACGCCCCCCCGACAAGAGGATCCCGTGGGCTTCGCGAAGGAGTCGCGCCGAAAGCGGAAACCCGTCCTCACGAAGCCGCCGTAGGCCGTGGCGGAGCGCCGCGACGTAGTTCGAGACCTCCTCGACGTCGTCGACGGGGACGCCAGGGGCTTCGTCGATCTCGAACAGGAGGAGATCGGCAAGCGAGGACTGCGTGCCCTCGATCTGCGACGAGAGGAGCGCCTCCTTGCGTACGTGCCCGTACAGGAGCAGAGCCGGGTCGGGGAGGAGGGCGTCGATCCCGTCGAGCCGCCCGAGAGCGCGGTTGGCGGCCTCCAGGGCGCCGAGACGTCGACCCGTGAGGTCGACCGGAGGGTCCACCGGCAGGCGCGGGGGCACGAAGGCCCGCACCGTTTCCCCCGCGACGGGGTGCTCCACGTGCGTTCCGATGCGCCCGTTCGTCGGGCCACGCAGGGTCGGATCTCCAGAGGCCACGCTCACTATGTAAGCATATGGCGAAATGCTTTCATAGCGCGCGGCGCTATGAGCGAGCGCTTTCAGATCCCCCCGCACCCCCTCCCGACGCCAGGAACTTCGCCAGGATGACGTTGTCGTCCTCGCCGTCCGCGTCGCGGATCTGGCGCCGCTCCCGGCCCTCCTCGGCGTAGCCCTCCGCCGCATACAGCGCGAGGGCGGCGGCGTTCGAGGCGCGGACGTCCAGCCGCAGCTTCGCCACCCCGACCCGCCGGGCCCACGGCTCCACCGCCCGCAACAGGGCGCGCCCCACGCCCCGGCGGCGCGCGGCGGGCGCCACCGCCAGGGTGAGGCTGGCGACGTGCGCCAAGCGCGGGAGCGCGTACCGGCGGGCCTCGAGCCACCCGAGCAGCGCCTCGTCGTCCGCGCCGGGCGGCGCGACCGCCACCCCGAACCAGAGGCGGGTCGCGTCGAGCGCCCGCAGCTTGCGGCGCAGTTCGCCCGCCGTCGGCCCGACGTCGCCGACGAACCAGCGGTGCTCGGCGTAGATGCCCTCCATCAACGCCGCCAACGCCGGCGCGTCGTCCGGCCGGGCGGGACGGATCGCGAAGGGGGCTCCGGAGCTCACGCCATGCACGCCGCGAGGGTACCCGCAGGCCGGGGGCGGGGTGCGGCGCCCCACCCCGGGCCGCCGCCCCGCGAACGTCGCCGGGTCCGCGGAGTGGACCCCAGGGGCGGGGGTAGGCTCTCGCGACCGCGGGCCGTCCGCCCGCCAGGAGGAGCCACGTGCAACGACGCATTTCCGCCGAATCCGTGACCGAAGGGCATCCCGACAAGCTGGCCGACCGGATCAGCGACGCGGTGCTCGACGAGATCCTGCGGCACGACGCCGACGCCCGCGTCGCCGCGGAGACGATCCTGACGACCGGCCTCGCGTTGATCGCCGGCGAGATCCGCTGCGACGGCTACGTCGACCTGCAGGGCATCGTCCGCGACACGGTCCGCGAGGTCGGCTACACCGACGCCGGGTACGGCTTCGACGCCGACTACTCCAGCGTCCTGATCGCCATCAACGAACAGTCGCCCGACATCGCGCAGGGGGTCGACGCCGCCCAGGAGTCCACGTCGGGGCACGCCTTCGATCGCATCGGGGCGGGCGACCAGGGCCTCATGTTCGGCTACGCGACCGACGAGACGCCGGAGTTGATGCCGCTGCCGATCACCCTCGCGCACCGCATCACCCGCCGCCTCGCCGCGGTCCGCAAGGACGGCACCCTGCCCTACCTGCGACCCGACGGCAAGGCGCAGGTGACGGTCCTGTACGACGGCGACCAACCGGTCGGCCTCGACGCCGTCGTGGTCTCCGCGCAGCACGACGACGACGTCGCGCTCGACGCCCTGAAGGCCGACGTCGTCGAGCACGTCGTCCGGCCCGTCGTGCCCGAGGGGATGCTGAGCGACGCGACGCACCTGTTCATCAACCCCACCGGCCGCTTCGTGATCGGCGGGCCGCAGGGGGACGCCGGCCTGACCGGCCGCAAGATCATCGTCGACACGTACGGCGGCGCCGCCCCGCACGGCGGCGGGGCGTTCAGCGGGAAGGACGCGACGAAGGTCGACCGCTCCGCGTCGTACTACGCCCGCTACGTCGCGAAGAACCTCGTCGCCGCCGGCCTCGCCCGCCGGGCGCAGGTGCAGTTGGCGTACGCGATCGGGGTCGCCCGGCCGGTCGGCGTGTACGTCGATACCTTCGGGACCTCGCGCCTGAGCGACGACACGCTGGCGCGCATCGTGTGGGAGGTCTTCGACGCCCGCCCCGCCAGCATCATCGAGCAGCTCGACCTGCAGCGCCCGATCTACGTCCCCACCAGCAGCTACGGGCACTTCGGGCGCGACGGCTTCCCGTGGGAGGCCACCGACCGCACCGAGGCGCTCCGCGCGCTGGCCGACGGCGCCGCCTGACCCCCCGGGGTCCACCCCCCCGTTTCCACGCCCCCGCCTCCACCCCGTTCGCCCCCCGCCCGCCCCCGTCCCGGGGCCGGACGGGGGGCGGACGCCGTCCGTCGCGCGCCCGGGACGCCTGTGATACAACCGCGCCATGCCCCGCATCGTGATGGGAAACCGCGACGGCGCGGAAGCCCTCCGGCAAGCCCGCGCGGTCCTCGCCGAACTCACCGACGAGTGGCCGGACGTGCCGATCGTGCAACGCACGATCCCCGGCGACGCGCCCGACACGCTGCCCACCGCGCTCCTCGAGGAACGCGTCGGCCTCGCCGTCGGCGCGGTCGACCGGCTCCCCGCGCAGCTGCCCGACGGCGTCCTCCTCGCCGCGGTCGCGCGGCGGCAGGAGGCGCGCTGCGCACTCGTCAGCCGCAACGACCGGACGTTCGACGCCCTCGAGGCGGGGATGCGCGTCGAAACCCGCGCGGGGCGCGACGAAGCGCTGCTGCGGGCGCTCCGGCCGGACCTCGACGTCGCGCCGTTCGACGACGCCCTCGACGACGCCCTCGCGCGCCTCACGCGCGAGGAGGTGCACGCCCTGCTGCTGCCCGCGACGACGTTGCGGGTGCTGGATCACGGCAACCGCGCGAACGTGCTGCTCGACCCCGAGGTCGTCCCGCCCGCCCCGGGCCAGGGCGCCCTGGGCGTCCTCGTGCGCGACGGCGACGACGAAGCGGCGGAGTTGGCGTACACGCTGCACCACCGCCCCTCGTTCGACCGCGTCCGCGCCGAGCGGGCCTTCGCCGCCGCCCTCCCCGACCGGCCGGTCGGGGCGCTCGCCACGGTCAGCGACGACGGGGACCTCACCCTGTTCGGGGCGGTCGCCCACGCCGGGCGGGTGCTGCAGGCCCGCACGACCGGCGACGCCGCGGAAGCGGCGTCGCTCGGGGCGGAGCTGGCGCAGGACGTCGCGGCGCAGCTGGACGCGTTGGGGTGACTCAGGGGCGGGCGGTGAGCCCGCCCCCCTCCGCCATGCGGCGGAAGACGTCGCTTTCG
>JAVLCF010000092.1:0-6638 GCA_031581195.1 Trueperaceae bacterium
AGGCGACCTGGCGGACGCGGATGCGTACGGACCTGGCCGCCCTCGCCGACGCGACCGGCGGGCCGGCCTGGGTGCGGCGGGTGGCGTGGACGGCGTACGCCGCTTACCTGCGGGCGCGCGGCCAGGGGGACGGCGTCGCCGGCTACGCGCGGGGCGTCACGCTGTTGGACGCCGCGCGCCGCGCCGGCCTCTGGTGAGGCGTCAGGCGGCGTCGCCCAGGCGGTCGGGGCCGAGGGCGCGGCGCAGCATGGCGGTGGCGTCGGGATCGCGACCGAGGAAGGCGCGGACCAGGGCGTCGGGGGGCCGGGTCGCGCCGGGCGCGAGGACGGCGTCGCGGAACGCGCGGCCGGTGGCGGCGTCGAACGGTCCGGCCGCCTCGAAGCGCGTGAAGACGTCCGCGTCGAGCATCTCGCTCCACAGGTAGCTGTAGTAGCCGGCGGCGTACCCGCCGGCGAAGACGTGCTGGAAGGCGGGGAGGAGCCCTTCGTTGCCGGCGTCGGGGCGGATCTGGAAGGGCGCCATCACCGTCCGCCCCCACGCGACCGGGTCGCCGTCGGTGGCGGGGTCGTACGCGACGTGCAGCGCCAGGTCGACGGTCCCGAGCGAGAGCTGGCGCGCCATCTGCCAGGCGCCACCGAACGTCCGGGCGGCGCGGAGGTTCGCGCGCACCTCGGGGGGCAGCGGGGCGCCGGTGTCGGCGTGGCGGGCGATGCGCGCGAGAGCGGCGTCGTCGTACAGCCAGTTCTCCAGGAGTTGGCTGGGGAGCTCGACGAAGTCCCACGCGACGCGGATGCCGGACAGCGAGCGGGTCTCGACGTGCCCGAGGAGGTGGTGCAGGAGGTGCCCGACCTCGTGGAACACGGTTTCCGCTTCGCGGTGCGTGAGCAAAGACGGGGTCGTCGCGTCGCCCGGCGTGAGGTTGGCGGCGATCGCCGCGACGTGCGGGTCGAACCCGCCGTCGGGGCGGGGGCCGCCGGTGACGAGCGGCATCATCCAGGCGCCGCCACGCTTGTCGTCGCGGGGGAACGGATCGACGAAGAAGGTCCCGCGGTGGACGCCGTCCTCGTCGACGGCGTCGAACGCGCGGACGTCGTCGTGCCAGGCGTGGCGCGCGTCGCCCGGCCGGACGGTGAGGCCGTACAGGGCGTGCGCGAGGTCGAAGGCGGCGTCGAGGACGCGGTCGAGCGCGAAGTAGGGCCGCAACGCCTCGGGGTCGAGGTCGAAGCGTTCCTGGCGGAGGCGTTCCTGCAGGAAGGCGACGTCCCACGGCTCGAGTCGGTCGTACCCCCACCGCTCGGTCGCGGCGTGCGCGAGTTCGTCCACCTCGTCGCGGAGGTGCGGCTCGACCCGCCGCCACAGGTCCGCTTCGAACGCCTGCGCGGTGGCGCCGTCGCCGGCCATGCGGTCGGCGAGCTGCAGGTCGGCGAAGTGGGCGTACCCGAGCGCGTGGGCCAGCTCGCGGCGGAGCGCGAGGATGCGGCCGACGAGGGGGCGGTTGTCGCGCCCCTCCCCCGTCCCGCGGGCTTGCGCGGCGTCGTAGAGGGTGCGGCGGAGGGCGCGGTCCTCGGCGTGCTGGAGGACCGGACCGAGGGAGGGGGGCTGCAGCGTGAAGCGCCAGCCCTCTACGCCGGCGGCCTCCGCGGCGGCGGCGGCGCGACGCACGACGCCGTCGGGGAGCCCGGCGAGGCGGGCGGGGTCGGTGACGTCGTGGGCGTAGGCGTTGACGCCGTCGAGCAGGTGGTTCTGGAAGCGTTGCGCGAGGTCGGCCAGCTCGGCGCGGATCGCTTCGACCCGCGCGCGGACGTCGGCGTCGGCGGCGGCGCCGGCGCGGCGCATGGCGTCGAGGGTGAGGTCGAGGTAGCGGGCGCGTTCCCCGTCGAGGGCGCGCCCCTCGTCGCTGGCGGCGTAGGCGCGCAGGACGCGGTAGACGTCGGGATCGGCCTCGCGGCGGGCGTCGAAGGCGGCGAGGTCGGGCAGGACGCCGCTCCACGCCTCGCGGAAGGCGGCGTCCTGACGGACGGCGTTCAGGTGCGCCGCGGCGTGCGTGACGCGCGAGAGGCGCTGGTCGAGGCGGTCGAGCGCGCCGAGCAGGTCGTCGTAGCGGTAGGGCGGCTCGGCGCGACGGATGGCGTCGAGGGCGGCGTCGGCGTCGGCGAGGGCGGCGTCGACGGCGGGCCGGACGTGCTCGGCGCGGATCGCGTCGAACGGGGGCACGCCCGCGGGGGTGAGGAGCGGGTTGCCGGTCTCGTTCACGACGTCGCCGCGGGACGCCAGGCGTCGGCGTGCGCCGCGACCCACGCGTCGCGGTGCGCGCCGAAGCGCGCCATCGCGCGGCGCGTCAGGTCGCCCGGGACGCCGCGGCCGACCGGCCGGTCGTCGATGCGGGTGACCGGCATGACGCCCTTGGTGGTGCTCGCGAGGAACACCTCGTGGGCGTCGGCGAGGGCGTCGAGGGGCACCTCGCCGTGGGCGGCGGGCACGTCGCCCTCGAGGGCGGCGAGGACGTGCGTGCGGGTGACGCCGGGCAGGACGCCCGCCCCGGGCGTGAGGAGGGTTTCGCCGTCGAGGGAGACGAACACGTTGCAGCGGGTGGCTTCGAGGACGCGTTCGCCGTCGTGGTAGAGGAGGTCGGCGGCGCCGCGCTCGCGGAGGGTGCGGGCGTGGCGGACGGCGGTGAAGTAGTTCGTGGTCTTCGCTTCGGGGAGGTCGCGTTCGAAGCGGTGCGTGAGCAGCGCCACGCCCTCGTCGTACGCCGACGCGGGGGCGGGGGGCAGGTCGACGACGAGGACCAGCAGGCGGGGGGTGCCGGGCGTGAAGCCGTCGTCGGGATCGCCGCCGGTGAGGTAGAGCTGCAGCCCGAAGACGTCGTCGACGGCGCCCGCCGCGACGTTGGCGTCGATGACGTCGCGGACGTGGGCGCGGATCGCGTCCGGGTCCGGGCGCGGCGCGAGGTCGAGGAGGTCGGCGCTGCGCTCGAGGCGGGCGAGGTGGTCGTCGGCGAAGGTGGGGACGCCCCGTTCGACGCGAAGGAAGTCGAAGGCGCCGTAGGCGCGGCGGAGGGTCAGGTCGGTCAGGGGGACGTGGGCGTCGGCGGCGGGGAGGGCGCGCAGGTCCACGCCGTAGGTACGATTCGCGGAGGTCATGCGGGAGTCTACAACGCCGTCCCTTCCCCCCGACCCGCCCCGCGTGATACCCTAGGGGGGTACCGGTCGGCGCGGGCGCGCACCCCGCTTCGGCCCCCGCCCCGACCCCCGCGGCGCACGGCCCGAGGGGCGCGGCACCGACTCCGGACCCGAACGGCGTCCACGCACGCAC
This sequence comes from Trueperaceae bacterium, assembly GCA_031581195.1. Lineage (NCBI taxonomy): Bacteria > Thermotogati > Deinococcota > Deinococci > Trueperales > Trueperaceae > Trueperaceae bacterium. The sequence goes on from JAVLCF010000092.1 coordinate 3,316, forward strand.
CGAGGAGGCACCCATGGCACGCAAGACGATCTCGACCGACGTCGTCATCATCGGCGGCGGCCCCGCCGGCCTGACCGCCGGCATCTACGCCGGCCGCGGCCAGCTCGACACGATCATCCTGGAGAAGGGCCTGCCCGGGGGGCAGATCGCCCAGACCGAGGAGGTCGAGAACTACCCCGGCTTCGACGAGGCGGTCACCGGCCCCGAACTGTCGCAACGCATGGTGCGGCAGGCGGAGAAGTTCGGCGCGCGCATCCTCATGGAGGAGGTCGAGGGCGTGAGCGGGAACGCCGACGACGGGTTCGTGGTCCGCGGCTACGAGGCGGACTACCGGGCCCGAAGCGTGATCCTCGCGACCGGCGCGAACCCGAAACGGCTCGGGGTGCCCGGGGAGGACGAGTTCTACGGGCGGGGCGTCAGCACCTGCGCGACGTGCGACGGCTTCTTCTACCGCGACAAGCGCGTCGTGGTCGTGGGCGGCGGGGACGCCGCCCTGGAGGAGGGCACCTTCCTCACGAAGTTCGCGAGCGAGGTCGTCGTCGTGCACCGCCGCGATGAACTCCGCGCCCACAAGAGCGCGCAGGAACGCGCCTTCGCGAACGACAAGATGACGTTCGTCTGGAACACCGTCGTCGAGGAGGTCCTCGGCGAGGACGGCATGGTCACCGGCGTCAAGACCCGCGACGTCGTGACCGGCCGCGAGGACGTCCTGCAGGCGGACGGCGTCTTCGTCTACATCGGGCACGAACCCAACACCGGCTTCCTCGACGGCTTCGTCGAGCTGCAGGACAGCGGCTACGCGAAGGTCCGCGACGAGATCTTCACGAACGTCGAGGGCGTCTTCGCCGCCGGCGACATCGCCGACGAGGTCTACCGGCAGCTCGGCACGAGCGTCGGGGCCGGCACCCGCGCGGCGATGACCGCGGAACGCTGGCTCGCCGAACGCGAACCGCTCGCCCCCCTCGAGGGCGAGACCGCGGCCGCCGGCGCCGGCGACGCCCCGGTCGGCGTGTCCGCCGCGACGCCGCTCAGCGTCGGCTGAGCGCCGCTCAGCGCGGCCGCAACCGCACCACCTCGAGCGCGCCCTCGGCGCGCACCACCAGCACGTCCCGGACCCCCTCGACCGGCGCGCCCACCAGGGCGCGCCACGTCGTGTCCCCCACCACCAACCGCGTCCACGCCCCGTCCGCCTCCGCCCGCCACCCGTCGCCCGTCACCCCGTCGAGCGACCGTGCATCGGTCGGGCTCGCATCGGTCGGGCTCGCATCGGTCGGGCTCGCGTCGGCCGGGGACGTCACGACGCTCACGTCGCCGTCCACCATCCGCACCACGGGGCGCGCCGGCGCGGGCGGCGCGGCGCCGAACCAGGCGTCGGCGTCGCGCGCGTCGAACGGCGCGTCGCGCCGTAGGACGCCCGCCACCTCCCCGCGCTCCGCGCCGGGCGGCACCCGCGACCACACCCGCAGCCGCCGGTCGCCGACCTCTCCGAGGACCGCGTCCGCCTCCATCACGCCGGGGTCGACCCCCAGCGCGTCGGCCAGCAACCGCAACCGCTGCCGGAACAGCGCCTCCCGCACGTCGGGCGCGTCCCCCTCCGACGCCGTCCCGTCCAGCGGGTAGGTCGCCCACACCACCCGGCCGCCCCCCTCGACCGGCGCCGCACGGTACGCCTCGAACGACGCACCGGTCGCCGGCAGGTCGTACCGACCGACGGCGTCGTCGGCGCCGTACCGCACCGCGACCCCGTCCCCCCACGCCAGCAGGGTCGCCGTCGCGTCGAGCGGGACGCGCGCCATCCGCGCCGGCGCCAGCGGCAGGATGCCGGCGGGGATCGCCTCGGCCAACGCCGGGCGCGGCGCCCCCCCGACGCGCTCCCCCAACGCCCGCGCGTAGCGGTCCGCCGTCGCGCGGTCCCCGAACGCCGCGACCCGCACGCGGTACACCGCGCCCGCCGCCCCCTCGGCCCGCACCACGTAGCTCGGGAAGCCGTCGCGCAACAGGTCGCCGGAGACCTCGATCGCCGCCTCCGGATCGCTGAGCGCCGCGACCTGCACCGTGTACGGCGCGAGCGCCTCCTGCGCCGCGGCGCCCCCCAGCACCGCCGTCGCGGCGGACGCCGCGACGGTGGCCAGCGCCCGGCGCCACGCGGCGCCGCGGGTCGCGCGCCGCATCAGAAGTCCTTCCGTTCGAACACGAGGACCGCCGCCGCGGCGAACGCCGCGCCGTACAGCGCGATCAACGCCGCCACCCACCCCGGGCCCGCCACCGGGTCGACGTAGGCCGACAGGTGCCGCGTCAACAGGTACGGCTCGAGCCCGGGCAGGATCACCAGCAGGTCCATCACGATCAACGTCGCCAACGTCGCCAACGCCCCGCTCGCCGCGTTCATCGTGAGGACCGTCGCGAACACCGCCAACAACGCGACCGGCAGCAGCGACGCCGCCGCCCACGCGTACGCCCCCACCAACTCCGCCCACGCCGCGCCGGGCGCGAGCGTCCCGACCCCCGCCAGGCCGCCCGGCCCGACGCCGGTCCCGCCGACGAACGCCTCGAAACCGTACGCCGCGCCCGCCACCAGGGAGGCGGCGAAGAACCACGCCAACGCCGCGAGCGGCATCGCCGCCACCACCGCCATCTTCGCCGCCAACCACGCCGACCGCGTCACCGGCCGCAGCAACACCGTCGGCAGCGTCCCGTGCGTCACCTCCACCCCGACGAGTTCCGCCGCGACGATCGCCACGATCAACGGCAGCAGGAACGTCATGGCGGACGCCAACCCCAAGCCCGGCACCTGGAACCCCGACACGATCGCGACGCCGTAGACGTCGAAGATGCCCGGCGCGTACGCCCACAACCAGGGGAACGCCGCCAGCACGACCGCGGCGCCCCGCACGCTCGTCAACTGCACGAGCTTGCGCGCCTCCATGCGCACCAGCGCCGTCACGCGACCCCCACCCCGCGACGCGCCTCGATCCGGTCGCGGTAGTACGCGGACAGGTCGAAGACGTCCTCGCGGACCTCGACGACCGCGCGGCCCGCGGCGACCAGCGCCTGCGTCGCGCGCGCCACCTCCGCCGCGTCGCCGCCCCCCGCACCCGGGTCGGTCGCGACCCGCCACCGGATCCCCTCGCCGCGCGGGTCGCGACGCGCGTCGCGGGCCGCCTCGATCCCCACCGCCGCCAGCGCCGCCCGCGCCGCGTCGGCGTCGTCGACGAGCGCCCGGTAGCGCCCGCGGCGCGCGACGAGGTCGACCTCGTCGATCAACGCCCCCTCCTCCAGGATCCCGGCCCGCGACCCGTAGTGCGCGACCTCGTCCAGGTGGT
>JAVLCF010000092.1:6648-8988 GCA_031581195.1 Trueperaceae bacterium
ACCGCCGCCCCCTCCGCCGCCGCGTCCCGCAACGCGCGGTGCACCACGTGCAGCGACAACGGATCCATGCCGCTGGCCGGCTCGTCGAGGATCAGCACGTCCGGCGCCGCGAGGAGGGCGGCGGCCACCCCGAGGCGTTGCCGCATCCCCAAGCTGTACGTCGCGACGCGCCGGTCGGCGTCCGCCTCGAGCTCGACGAGCGCCAACGTCGCATCGACGCGGTCCGCCGGCACGCCGCCCGCGAGGCGGGCGTGCAGGCGCAGGTTCGTGCGTCCCGTCCACCACGGGTAGAAGGCGGCGGGGGCCTCCACGACCGCCCCCAACCGCCGCCGGACCGCCGGTTCGCGTTGCGGATCCGTGCCGAGCATCGTGACCGTGCCCGACGTCGCGAAGGCGAGGCCGGACAGCAACCGGATGACGGTCGTCTTCCCCGCCCCGTTCGGCCCCACCAACGCGTACACCTCCCCCGGCGCGACCGCCAGCGTCACGTCGCGCACGACCGTCCGCCGGCCGTACCGCTTCACGAGGTCGGTCGCGGCGAGCGCCGGCGCGTCGGGGCGGGCGTCGACGGGCGACGGGGGCGGGGTCGGGGCGTCCACGGTCGCAGTCTACGCGTCGGGGGCGTCCCCCGACCGCGCGGCGAGCACGACGTCGAGGACGTGCTCCACCGCGCGGTCGGCGGCGTCGTCGAGGTCGGCGACGTCGAGGACCGGCACGTCCGCCTCCGCCGCGCGGCGCTCGAGCCAGCGTTGCACCATGCGGATCTCCCCGAAGTGCTCGACGTACGGTGCGCGGGGACGCCGCGCGCCGGTCCGGCCTTCGCGCAACGAGAAGCGCTCGCGGTGCAGGTGCTCGTCGCCGACCACCAGCATCAACTCCACCAGGACCGCGCCCGGGACCGGCGCGTGACTCACGCCCGGCACGACGTGGATGCCCTCCATCACGAGCGAGGTGGACTCCGTGACGTTGCGCTCGACGATCGCACGGATCGCGGTGCCCAACTGCAGCACCTGCTGTTGGAAGCCGCGCACCACCGCCTTGCGCTTCGGGGTGGCGGAGGCGCGCTCCTCGGGCAGCAACTCCGCCAGCCACGCCGTGTAGCTCGACTCGTGCAGGACCGGCGCGAGGTCCGGCCCGATCAGCGAGCGCAGCGCCTGCCGGATCGCGTCGGTCGACGTGACCCGCACGATCCCGAGGCGGTAGGCGAGCTCCGCGGCGAACTCCGACTTGCCCACGCCGGCCGTCCCCCCGATCATCACGACGATCGGGCGGTCGGGCCGACGGACGACCCGCATGAGGTCGTAGCGCCGCGCGAACTCGTCGCCCGCCTCCTCCCCCAGCACGTCGTGCACCGCGCGGCGCACGTCCGCGCGGGCGACCTCCCCGCCGTACGCGCGCCACAACTGCTCCTCGACGCGCTTGCCGAGGTGGTGCGCCATCTCCGGTCCCAACCCGATCGACGTGAGCGAGCGCGCGAGGATGCCGCGCGAGTACGGCGTCCGCCCGCCGTCCTCCTCGCGCACCATCAGGTCCGCGGGGCGGCTCGACGTCGCCTCGTAACGCAGCCGCATCTCCCGGCCGTAGCGCGCCTCGAGCGCCAACGCGACGCGTTGCGTGAGTTCGGTGACCGACAACGTGCGCCCGCCCTCGGCGCGGATCCCCTGCTCCACCTGCTGCGCCAGCGCCCACGCCTCCTTGAACGGCAGGTCGAGCGCCTCGAGCGAGCCGGCCAACTTGCGCGGCGAGAAGCGCTTCGCGCCGCCCTTGCGGCGGCGGAGGGTGAGCGGCACGAACGGCGGGGTGCGCTGCACCCACACCGCCGCGACCTCGTCGCCCAAGCGCGCCCGCGCGAGGCGTTCGACGGCGGCCCGCACCTCGTCCTCCGGCACGACCCCGCGCTCGCCGCGCCGCAGCTCCCGCTCGACGTCTCGCGCGATGGCGAGCGCGTCGTCGGTGTCCGCCCCCGACGCCTGCAGGCCGTCGACGATCAACCCCGCCGAGAACGGTACTCGGCGGTCGCCGATCTCGACGCGGAGCTCCACCGCGCTCACGCGGGGCCCTCCGGCCAACGGCCCAACAGGTCGTGCAGCACCGTCCCCGTCAAGCCCCAGATCGTGCGGTCGCGCCAGACGTAGCGCGCCAGGCGCTCCGTCCGGCCGGCCGCGCGGCGCACCTCGAACGTCGGCGGGGTGCGCCGCAACGCCGCGAGCGGCACCGTGAAGACCTCCTCGACCTCCCCCGGGTCGGGCGTGAACCGGGCGGGGGGCGCGACGGCCGCGACGACCGGCGTCGCGACGTACCCCGCCGGGGAGACGCGCGGCGCGAGCCGCCCCAAGATCG
>JAVLCF010000093.1:0-1744 GCA_031581195.1 Trueperaceae bacterium
CTCACGAGGGTGGTGTAGACGTCGACCAGGGTGCGGAGGTCGTCGTCGGAGACGTCGGCGAAGCGTTCGCGGCTGGCCTCGGCCCAGGCGTCGTCGACCGCGCGGGCGAGGGCGTGACCGGCGTCGGTCGCGTCGACGCGGATGCGGCGGCGGTCCTCGGGGTCGGGGCTGCGGGTCACGAGGCCTCGGTCCTCGAGGTCGCCGAGCAGGCTGGACATCATCGGGGGGGCGGTCTCGACGATCTCGCTCAGGGCCTTCGGGGAGCCGTGCCCCTGCGCGATCGAGGCGAGGACGAGGGCCTGGATGGGGCGCAGGCCGTGCGGCTCCAGCGCCCGCATGGACGCCTGGCGCAGCGACCACATGAGCGGCAGCGTCAGGCTGGCGAGGTCGTGGAGGAGCCGTTCGCGGTCGGGGGCGTCCGCGGCGTCGCTCGGGGCGGCGTCGCTCGGGGCGGCGGCGCCGGGGGGTGGGTCGCCGGTCGAGCGGGGGGTGGAGGGGAGGTTCGACACGAGCTCCATCGTGCGGGCCGTGGGGCGGGGGGACCGCAACCTGCGCGACATTCGTTCATGGAATGCAACTATTTCTGGCCCTACATGAACGCCGCGCCCCGTGAGGGGGCGCGGGGCAGGGGTCCGGACGGGCGTGCGGCGCGCCGACGCGCCGGGGGTCACTCCAGGAAGTCGCGCAGTTGCCGCGTGCGGCTCTCGTGGTACTTGAGCTTGCGCAGCGCCTTGTTCTCGATCTGGCGGATCCGTTCGCGCGTCACCCCGAAGTGCTGGCCGACCTCCTCGAGGGTGTGCTGCCGCCCGTCGATCAGGCCCTTGCGGAGCTTGAGGACCTCCGCCTCGCGCTCCCGCAACGCCCCGAGCGCATCCCCGATCGCGTCGTTCAGCATCGCCTCCGACGCCGTGTCCTCGGGGGACCCGACGGTGTCGTCGCTGATGAAGTCCCCGTACGTCGAGTCCTCCTCGTCGCCGATCGGCGCCTCGAGACTGAACGGCTTGCGGGTCAGCTCGAACGCCTCCTCGACGCGCTCGGCGTCCCACTCCGGCCCGAGCGCGCGGGCCAACTCCTCGTGCGTGGGTTCGCGGTTGAGCTCCTGCTCCAGCTGCTTCGCGGTGCGGTTGAGCTTGTTCAGCCGCTCGATCATGTGCACCGGAATGCGGATGGTGCGCGACTGGTTCGCGATCGCGCGGGTGACCGCCTGCCGGATCCACCACGTCGCGTACGTCGAGAACTTGTAGCGACGCCGGTACTCGAACCGATCGACCGCCTTGATCAGGCCGCGGTTGCCCTCCTGGATCAGGTCCAGCAGGCCGATGCCGCGCCCCGTGTACTTCTTCGCGATGCTGACGACCAGCCGCAGGTTCGCTTGGATCAGGTGCTCGCGCGCCGCCTGCCCGTCGCGGGCGATGCGGTCGAGGCGCCGAGCCGCCTTCGCGTCGAGATCCTCGCCGCGCTCGTCGAGCTCCTGCTCCGCCTCGAGGCCGGCCTCCATGCGGCGTGCCAACTCGATCTCCTCGCGCACGTCGAGCAGCTTCACCGTCCCGATCTCGTGCAGGTACTGCCGGACCGGGTTGTCGGTCCGGACCGACCCGCCGCTCATCGCCGCGGCGCGCGCCTCGAGCTCGCGGATCTCGTCGGCGTTCTGCGCCGCGGCGTCGGCGCGCTCCTGCTCCGCGGTCGCCTCCTCCGCGGCGAGGGCGGCCTCGTCCGGCTCCTCCTCGTCGAGGTCGCCGGCCAG
>JAVLCF010000093.1:1844-8979 GCA_031581195.1 Trueperaceae bacterium
CCTCCGCGGCGAGGGCGGCCTCGTCCGGCTCCTCCTCGTCGAGGTCGCCGGCCAGACCCGCGGCCTGGTCGTCGGTCGCGTCGTCGGTAGCGTCGCCCTCCCCGAGGTCGTCGCCCGCACCCCCGAGCGCCTCGCCGTCCGCGGGTGCCGCGGCGTCCGCCGGCGCGACCGCGCCGTCCGCGTCGCCCTCGTCGCCGGCCTCCTCGTCGCCGGCCTCCTCGTCGCCGATCACCTCGACGCCGCGCAGGTCCAGCTGTTCCAGGACCTCGTCGAGCACGTCGTCGCCGAGCTCCGGCGTCCGCTCGAGGACGCGCGTCAGCGCCCCCTTCACCAGGCCGGCGGACACGACCCCGCGCTCCTGGCCCTGCTCGAGCAGCGCCTGCATCTCCGGCGCCTCCAGCCATTCCGGCGTCGCGTGCATGTCGTTCACGTCGGTCTGCAGTGCTTCGCTCATGACCCCTCCGTTCGGTCGGCCCGTCGCGGCGCTGCGAGCGGACGCCCGGAGACCGGGCGCCGAGGGTGCGGCGCGAGGGGCGGTGGACCGTGGGGCGGCCGGCCGCGCGGCGCGGCCGAGCGGGGGGTGCGCCGCGCGCACCGGACCCTCCGCCCCGGCAACTCGCTCAAGGTAGCACGCGGCCCCGTGCCCCCCGCGCCGTCCGGGCGACGAAGCCCTGCTACCCTCGCGCCGGAGGTCCGCCATGCCCGACCCGCTCGTGCCCGACCCGCTCGCCGGCCAGCCCGTGCCCCGCGACCGCCTCGAGCACGTCCCCCGGCTCCTCGCCGCGTTCTACGACGTCGCGCCCGACCCGGCCGACCCCGGCCAGCGGGTCGCGTTCGGGACGTCGGGCCACCGCGGGCGCTCGCGCGACGGCACCTTCAACGAGGCGCACGTCGTCGCCATCGCCGCCGCCGTCGCGGAGTACCGCGCCGCCGCCGGCCACCGCGGCCCCCTGGTGCTCGGGGCGGACACGCACGCGCTGAGCGAACCGGCGTTCCGGACCGCCGCCTCCGTCCTCGCCGCCGCCGACGTCCCGCTGTGGGTCGACGCCGACCTCGGGCCGGTCCCCACCCCCGTCGTCAGTCACGCCGTCCTGACGCACAACCGCCAGCACGGCTCCGGCGCCGACGGCATCGTCATCACCCCGTCGCACAACCCGCCTGGCGACGGCGGCCTCAAGTACGACCCGCCCCACGGGGGGCCGGCCGGCAACGACGTGACGCGCGCCATACAGGCGCGCGCCAACGCCTGGCTCGACGCGGGCACAGGCGCCGTCCCCCGCGTCCCCGTCCGCGAGGCGCTCGCGTGCGCCGAACGCCGCGACCTGGTCGGCGCCTACGTCGCCGACCTCGGGCACGTCCTCGACCTCGACGCGGTCGCCGCGTCGGGCCTGAAGCTCGGGGCGGACCCCCTGGGCGGCGCGGCGGTACCGGTCTGGCCGCGCGTCGCCGAGACCTACGGCCTCGACCTCGAGGTGGTCGACGCCCGCATCGACCCGGCCTTCGCCTTCATGCGCCTCGATCACGACGGCGTCGTGCGGATGGACTGCTCGTCGCCGTACGCGATGGCCGGCCTCCTCGAGCTCGCGGACCGCTACGACGTCGCGTTCGGGACCGACCCGGACGTCGACCGGCACGGCGTCGTCGTGGAGGGGGCCCTGATGAACCCCAACCACTACCTCGCGGCCGCCGCGGACTACCTGCTCGGGGCGCGCGACGGATGGCGGCACGACGCCGCGATCGCGACGACCGCCGTCACGACCCACATGCTGCACCGCGTCGCCGCGGCGCACGGGCGCCCCCTCGTCGAGACGCCGGTCGGCTTCAAGTGGTTCGTCGAGGGCCTCCTCGCGGGCCGCACCGGCTTCGCAGCGGAGGAGTCCGCCGGCGCGACGGCGTTGCGCCGCGACGGCACCGTCTGGACGACCGACAAGGACGGCGTCGTCGCGGCGTTGCTCGCCGCGGAGATGACCGCCCGGACGGGCGCGACCCCGGCCGAACGCTACCGCCGGCTCGAAGCGACCCACGGCGCGTTCGCCTACCGGCGCAGCGACGCGCCGGCGAGCGACGCGCAGAAGGCCGCCCTGAAGGCGCTCGACGCCGCCGCGGTCGACGCGCGCGAGGTCGCCGGCGACCCGGTCCGCGAGGTCCGGACGTCCACGCCGTCCGGCGATCCCCTCGGCGGGCTCAAGGTCGTCACCGACGGCGGCTGGTTCGCCGCCCGCCCGTCGGGGACCGAAGCGATCTACAAGATCTACGCCGAAAGCGTCCGCGGCGACGCGCACCTGCGGCGCCTCGAACGCGAAGCGCGCGAGGTGGTCGACGCCGCCTTCGACACCGACGCGTGACGCGCCGACGCGCGACGCACGGGCGCGACCCCGCGCCGCGCGGGGCTCAGGGGCGGTAGGGCACGCTGAGGATCGGGACGCGCGAACTGCGCAACAGCGCGTCGGCGCGGGAGCCGAGCAGCAGCCCCACGGCGCCGGCGTGGCGGCGGACGCCGACCGCGATCAGGTCCGCACCGACCTCCGCGGCGAGCGCGGGGAGCGCGTCGATCGGGTTGCCCTCCCGCAACAGCGTCGCGACGTCCCGGCCGTGCGTCATCTCCCGCATGGCCTCCTCGGCGCGGCGGGCGTAGTCCGCGTCCCCGTGGTAGCGGGGGTCGTCGACGACGTGCGCGATCGCCAGGTCGACGCCGGCGTCGGCCCACCCCTCGACCACGCCCCAGGCGTGCCGCGACGCGTCCCCGAAATCGGTGGCGAGCAGGACCTTGCGGACGTCGCGCGCCTCCGCCTCCTCGCGGACCGTCAGGACCGGCCGCCGCGCGCGCCGCACGACCCGGCCGGCGGTCCCCCCGAGAAAGAACGCGTCCAAGCGGTTGGCGCCGTGCGCCCCCATCACGATCACGTCGGCGCCGGCATCCTCCGCCGTCTCCAGGATCTCCGCGACCGGGTGGCCCCACCGGAGCTCCGACGTCCCCCCCTCGCTCGCGAGGTGGTGGAGGCGCTCCTGGATCCGCTTCACCTCCGTCGCGCGGCCCTCCTCGATGCGCCGCACCCACTCCGGGTTCAACGTGTCCGCGGTCGGCTGCAGGTAGCGCCGTTCGTCGCTCTCGAAGCGCTCCTGGACGTAGATCAGGTGCAGCTCGCCGCCGAGACGCTCGCGGAGCGACAGCGCCAGGCGACGCGCCTTCTCCGCCGTCTGCGAAAAGTCGGTCGGGTGCAGGATCTTCATGCAACCTCCTCGCCGCCGCCGCGCGCTCCGCGGCCGGCTTCGTGCGCAACGTAGCACGCGCCCTCCGCGCCGGGCGGGCCGCTCGTACGCCCCGCACCGCCGTCAGGCGCGGTCCTTCGGCCGGCTCCAGGCGGCGACCGCCCGCCCGACCGCCCACGCGACCCCCGCCGACCCCAGCACCCACGGCACCGCCGCGAGCGGCAGCGGCGCGAGCCCCAACAGGGTCCGGAGCGGCGGCAGCCCGACCGCGGCGACCTGCAACGCCCCACTGAAGGCCAGCGCCGCCCACAGGCCCCGGTTCGGGGTCGGCGGGTGGCGTTCGCGGCGGGCGCCGTCGAGCAGCGCGAGTTGCGCGAGGACCAGCACCATGAACGTCGCCGTCGCCGCCGCCTCCGGCCCCACCCCGACCCACGGCGCCCACGCCCGCGGCGCGAGCGACAGGGCGGCGACCGCCCCCCCACCGAACCCCACGAAGCGCAGCGTGCTCGCCGACAACAGCGGCGCGTCGGCGGCGTGGGGCGGGTCGTCCATCAGCCCCGGCCGCCGGTCCCACGCGAGCGCCAACGCCGGCAACGCGTCGGTGATCAGGTTGATCCACAGGATCTGTGCCGCCGCGAGGGGCGGAACGGCGTCCCCGCCGCGTGCGGCGAGGGCCAGCACGAACCCGGTGGCGATCGTGACGACCTCCGCGGCGTTCGCGGCGAACAGGAAGCGGACGAACGCCCGCAGGTTCGCCGCCACGCCGCGCCCCTCGCGGATGGCGGCAATGAGCGTCGAGACGTCGTCGTCGAGCAGGACGACGTCCGCCGCCTCGCGCGCGACGTCGCTACCCCGCTCGCCCATCGCCACGCCGACGTCGGCGCGGCGGAGCGCCGGCGCGTCGTTCACGCCGTCCCCGGTCATCGCGACCGTCGCGCCGGCCGCCTGGTAGGCCTCGACGATGTCGAGCTTGCGTTCCGGCGCGGTCCGCGCGAACACGTCCACCTCCCGCAGGGTGCCGGCGTCGCGGCGCTCGGCGACGGCGTCGCCGACCGCCACGACGTCGGCGTCCAGGCCCACCTCGCGCGCGACGGCGCGGGCGGTGGCGGGGTGGTCGCCGGTGATCATCACGACCCGCGCGCCCGCCCGGCGGGCGGCGGCGACCGCGTCCGCCGCCCCCGCGCGCGGCGGGTCGCGGAACGCGACGAGCGCGAGCGGCGTCAGGTCGCGCTCCGCGCGGCCCGCGCCGCGCGCGACCAGCAGCGTGCGTTCGCCCGCCTCCGCCCGCGCCTCGTTCGCCGCCGCCCACGCCGCGCGGTCGTCGTCGCCGAGCGCGCACCGCGCGAGCAGCGCCTCGGGCGCGCCCTTGAGGTAGCTCACCTCCGCCCCGTCGCGCTCGGGGTCGCGCACCGTCGCGCGGAGGAACGACCAGGCGGCGTCGAAGGGACGCTCGTCCGTGCGTGGGGCGTCCCGCCGGAGGGCGGCCGGGTCGAGCCCGGCGTCGCGGGCGCCGTCCAGCCACGCCCGCTCGATCGGGTCGCCGGTCTCTCCGTCCGCCGGCGCGTCGCTCGCCAGGACGCCCGCCCGCAACGCCGCCCGGCCCACCTCGCCGGCGACGTCGAGGTCGCCGTCGGGCGTCACGAGGCGCGCGAGGCGCATGCGGTTGCGGGTGAGTGTGCCGGTCTTGTCGGCGGCGACGACGTCGACGGAGCCGAGCGTTTCGACCGCCGCGAGGCGGCGGACGACGGCGTTGCGGCGGGCCATGCGTTGCGTCCCGAGCGCCAACGCGCCGGTCATGACCGCCGGGAGGCCCTCGGGCACCGCGGCGACCGCCAGCGCGACGGCGAGCAACAGCGTGTCGACCGGGTCGCCCCCCAACGCCCAGCCTGCGGCCAGCATCGCGGCGGCCAACGCCGCCGCGGCCCACGCCACCCGCCGCCCGAAGGCCTCCATGCGGCGCTGGAGCGGGGTGGCGCTCCGGTCGATCCCCCCGAGCAGCGTCGCGAGGCGCCCCATCGCCGAATCGGGGCCGGTGGCGGTGACCTCCATTTCGGCGCGGCCGGCCACCAACGTCGTGCCGGCCGCGACGTCGTCCCCCACCGTCCGGGTCTCGGGCACCGATTCGCCGGTGAGGGCGGACGTGTCGAGCGTCGCGCCCGTCGCCTCCAGAAGGCGCCCGTCGGCGGGCACGCGGGTGCCCGCCGGGAGGCGGACGCGGTCGCCGGGCACCAGCTCCGACGTTGGGCGGCGCACCCGCCGCCCGTCGCGCCACACCTCGGCGTGGGGCGTCGCGAGCGCCGCGAGTTCGGCGAGGGCGCGTTCCGCACGCCAGCCCTGGCTGACCTCGAGGCCGGCGTTCAGGAGCACGATCGACAGGATCGCGATCGTCTCGAACGGCGCGCCGTGCCGCCCCTCGAGCGCCCAGGCGGTGAGGTCCAGGGCGGCGGCGGCCCACAGGAGCAGCACCAGTGGACTGCGCATCGCGTCGAGCACGCGTCGCGCGAACGGGGTCGGGGGGGCGTCGGGCAGGCGGTTGGGGCCGACCTCCGCGAGGCGCGCGGCGGCGACCTCGCGCGTCAACCCCTTCGCGGGCTTCGCGTCCGGAGCGGCGGGCCGGTCGGGCATGGGGCACGCTACCGCCGCCCTCGCGCCCGCGCGGTGCAGGTGGGCTGCGACGCGACGAAGGACGGCCCCCGTGGCTGCGGGCTGCCGGGGGACGCCACGGGGACCGTTCGACCCTGCGCCGCGGAGGGTCCGCGGGTTCGGGCTGACCCCATGGCAGCACGCCCGCCCATGGGGGCACGTCGGTGATTTTCCGACACGGGGCGTGGTGCGTCTTCGCCCCGCGCGCGCGCCCCGACGTGCCACGCTGAGGGGGAGCGGAGCGGGTGCCCCCCGCCCGCGAAGGAGGTGCACGGTGTACGGAACCATCCTGATGCCGACCGATGGAAGCGCCTGCGCCAAGAACGCGACGCGCAAGGGCCTCGAGCTCGCGAAGCAGCTCGGCGCGAAGGTGACCTTCCTCCACGTCCTGGAGAACCCGCTGGTCGCGGGGTACGCCGCGCCCGAGGCGCTGCCGTACTCCGCGCAGCTCTACCAGGACCTCAAGACCGCGGGGCGGGAGGTGCTCGACGACGCCCTCGCCGACGCCGCGGACCACGGCGTCGAGGCGGAGGCCCGCCTCGTCGAGAACCGCCGTCCCGCCGACGCGATCCACGACGCCGAAGCCGACCACGACCTCGTCGTCATGGGCACGCACGGCCGCCGCGGCGTCGACCGGTGGATGTTCGGCAGCGTCGCCGAGGGCGCCCTGCGCCGCTCGGCGAAACCGTTCCTGATCCTCCACAGCGACGGCGACGACGCCGACGAGGCGGGGGGCGCGGGGTGACCGGTCGCCGGACCGTCCTCGTGCCGCTCGACGGCTCCGACCTGGGGCAGGCGGCGCTCGACGCGCTCGTTCGGCTGTTCGACGCGTCCGACGTCCGGCTCGTCCTGCTGCACGTCGGCGACCCCCCACCCCATCCGGGGTCGGCGCCGCCCCCCCGCCCGTTCGTCCCGAGCGACGCGGCGATCCAGGAGGTCGCGACCCCCGACCCGGACGATGAGACGCACGTCTGGGATTCGCAGGAGTGGGCTAGCGCCCGCGCCGCCCTGGAGGACGTCCTGACGCCCGTCGCGCGGCGGCTCGGGCGGGACGGCTACGCGGTGGAGACCACCACGGCGTTCGGGGATCCCGCCCGGGAGATCGTGCGCGCCGCGGAGGAGCACGCGCCCGACCTGGTCGCCATGGCGACGCACGGCCGGACCGGCGTCGCGCGCGCCCTGGTCGGAAGCGTCGCGGAACGCGCCCTGCGCCGCCTCGGCGTGCCGGTCCTGATGGTCCGCCCCGACGCCGTCCGGGACGAAGGCGACGCGGAGGCCGAGG
>JAVLCF010000094.1 GCA_031581195.1 Trueperaceae bacterium
GAGAAGGCGGGGGAGTACCTGTTGGAGCATCCGGAGGTGATGCAGGAGATCCGCGGGCGGGTGACGGCGCACCTGAAGGGCGAGACCGACGCCGCACCCGACGGCGTGCCCGACGGCGCGGACGCGACGGCGGACGGCGACGACCCCGACGCGACGCCGGGCGCGACCCCCGCCACCGCCTGAGGCCCCCGCCCGGCGCCACGCCCCGTCCGTGACGCCGCCCCGCCGTCCCCGGTACGATGCTTCTGCATCCCCCCACCGAGGACGGCGGGGCCTTCGGGCCCGCGGAAGGAGCCTCCATGTCCCTGTCCCCCCCTTCGCCCTCCCCCGACGGCCCCACGTCGGGCGCGCGCATCTCCGACTTCTCGGTCGTCGTCTCGACCGCGAACGGGACGGGGTCGCAGACCGCGAACCTGGCGCTCCTACGCAGCATCTTCCGGATGGGGGTGCCGGTCCACGGCAAGAACGTCTTCCCGTCCAACATCCAAGGGCTCCCCACCTGGTTCCACATCCGCGCCAGCCGCGACGGGTGGGTCGCCCGCCAGGACCCCGAACTCCTCGTGGCGTTCAACGCCGCGACCCTCCACGAGGACGTCGAGGGCCTCGCGCCCGGCGGGGTGGTGATCCGCAACGCGGACCTGCGCGGCGCACCCGAACGCGACGACCTCACCCCCTACGACCTCCCCGTGAAGGCGCTCATGGAGGGCGTGGACGCCGCACCCAAGATGAAGGGCTACCTGGCGAACATGACGTACCTCGGGGCGGTCGGGCAGCTGCTCGGGATCCCCCTCGACGTGATCGAAACGGCGCTCGAGCAGCAGTTCCGTGGGCGCCGTAAGCTCGTCGATGCCAACCTCCCGGTCGTCGAGCGCGGCTGGCGGCACGCCCTCGAACACTGGACGAAGACCGACCCCTTCCGCATCGAACCGATGGACGCCACCGACGACCTGATGCTCATCACCGGCAACGACGCCGCCGCGCTCGGCGCGACGTTCGGGGGCGCGACGTTCGCCGCCTGGTACCCGATCACCCCCTCGACCAGCCTCGTCGACGCCCTCCGCGAGCACCTCACGGAGCTGCGCACCGACGAAGACGGCACCCCCACCTGGAGCGTCGTGCAGGCGGAGGACGAGCTCGCCGCCATCGGCATGGTGCTGGGGGCCGGCTGGGCCGGCGCGCGCGCCATGACCGCCACCAGCGGACCCGGCCTCAGCCTCATGGCGGAGTTCACCGGCCTCGGGTACTTCGCCGAGGTCCCCGCCGTCATCTGGGACGTCCAACGCGTCGGCCCCTCGACCGGGCTGCCGACCCGCACGAGTCAGGGCGACCTCGCCTTCGCGCACGGCCTGGGGCACGGCGACGCGAAGCACCCGGTCCTCCTCCCCGCCACCGTCGAGGAGTGCTTCGCGTTCGGCTGGCAGGCGTTCGACCTCGCCGAAGCCGCGCAAACCCCCGTCTTCGTCCTCACCGACCTGGACCTGGGCATGAACACCTGGATGGCGGACCGCTTCGCCTACCCCGACGCGCCGATGAACCGCGGGAAGGTGCTGCGCGGCGACGCCATCCCCGCCGACTACGGTCGCTACCGGGACGTCGACGGCGACGGCATCGCGCCGCGCACCCTGCCGGGCGACCCGAACGTCGACGGCGCCTACTTCGCGCGCGGCACCGGCCACGACGCCGACGCCGTCTACAGCGAACGCCCCGAACACTGGCGCGCCAACACCGAACGCCTCGCGCGGAAGTACGCCACCCTCCGCACGCTCGTGCCCGCCCCCGACGTCGACGGGGTCGACGGCGCCGCGGTGGGCGTGATCGCCTACGGCAGCACCATCCACGCCATTCACGAGGCGCGCGCCACCCTCGCGGCGGAGGGCCGACCGTTCTCGCTGTTGCGCCTCAAGGCGCTGCCGATCGACGACGCCGTCCGCACCTTCCTCGAAGCGCACGACGTCGCCGTCGTCGTGGAGATGAACCGCGACGGGCAACTCGCCGACCTGCTGCGCGCCGACCTGCCCGACCTCGCCCCCCGCATCCACAGCGTCGCCCACCTCGACGGGCTGCCGTTCTCCGCCGCCCAGATCCGCACCTGGCTCACGCCCCACCTCGCGCCCGCGAAAGGGGAGGCCGCATGACGCCACCCACCCCGCTCGTTCCGAACGCCGTCGGCCTCACGAAACGCGACTACGGGGGCCGCCCCTCCACCCTCTGCAAGGGCTGCGGGCACAACGCCATCGCCAACCAGATCGTGCAGGTCGCCTACGAACTCGACCTGCCCCCCGAGTCGGTCATCAAGCTCTCCGGCATCGGCTGCTCCAGCAAATCGCCCGCCTACTTCCTCGGGCGTTCGCACGGCTTCAACGCCCTCCACGGCCGCATGCCCAGCGTCGCGACCGGCGCGCTGACCGCCAACCACCACCTCCGTACGATCGCGGTGTCCGGCGACGGCGACAGCGGCTCGATCGGCATCGGGCAGTTCAAGCACGTCGTGCGCCGCAACCTGCGCATGGTCTACCTCGTCGAGAACAACGGCGTGTACGGCCTCACGAAAGGCCAGTTCTCCGCCACCGCGGAGGACGGCCTCGAACTCAAGTACGCCGGCACGAACCCCTACCCGCCGGTCGACCTGTGCAGCGAAGCGCTCATCGGCGGCGCCGGCTTCGTCGCGCGCGGGTTCGCCGGCGACGCGGCGCAACTCCGGGAACTCCTCAAGGCCGCCCTCGCCTTCGACGGTACCGCCGTCCTCGACGTCGTCAGCCCCTGCGTCGCGTTCAACAACGACGACGCCTCGCAGAAGAGCTACGGCTACGGGCGCGCCAACGAGGTGCCGCTCGAGGACCTCGGCTACGTCCCGCCGCAGGAGGACATCGTCCTCGACGACCACGCCCCGGGCGAAACGCGGGTCGTGGAGCTCCACGACGGCAGCCGCCTCGCCCTCTCCAAGATCGAGGACGGCTACGACCCCACCGACCGCGTCGCCGCCCTCACGCGCCTCCAGGAGGCCGAAGCCCGCGGCGAGCTGGTGACCGGCCTCCTGTACTACGACGCGTCGCGCCCCAGCCTCGCGCAGGAGCTCCGGCTCGGCGACACCGCGCTCGCCGACCTCCCCGAGGACCGCCTACGCCCGAGCGCCGACGCGCTGGACCGCGTTCTCGACCGCTACTGAACCGCCGGGGCGGCCTACCCGCCGCCCCCCGGCCCCTCCGCTTCGGGGGTCGGTGCCGCGTCGGTGATCCCCCTGCGCACCCGAGGCCCGAAGCCCGGCGCGACGTTCACGACGACCGTGTCGCCCGCCTCGAGCACCGTGTCGCCGTGCGGGAACAACGTCCGCCCCCGCCGCCGGATCGCGACGACGATGCTCTCCTTGGGCAGGTTCGCGTCGCGCAACGAACGGCCGGCCAGGCGCGCCCCCCGCGGGACCCGCACCTCGACGATCTCCTGGCCCGTCAGGTCGCGCAGGCGAAGCTCCTCCGCCCGCTCGTCCTGCGTCCGTTCGCGCGACACCGCCAGGTAGTACGCCCGCGCCAAATCGGTCTGCCGCACGAACCCCACCGGGCGGGTGCGGTCCTGCGGATCGACGACCGGCATCCGACCGATTCCGCGCCGCCCCATCGTCTCCAGGACGTCGCTCGCCGCCTCGTCCGGCGTGACGGCCAGCACGTCGCACGTACACACCGCATCGAGGCGGGTGGTGGGCGCAAGGCCGTCGCGACGCGCACGCTCGAGGTCGGTGAGCGTCACGACCCCCACCATCCGCTTCGGCGCGTCCCGGGACACCACCACGAAGCCGTGATGGTGCGACGCCAGCAGGTGCTGCGCCAGGTCCGACAGCGTCTCGTCGCCGTACACGGTCGGCACGTCGCGCTCCATCACCTCCCGCACCGACACGGTCTGCATCAGGTCGATCTCGCGGGTCCGCAGGAGACTCAAGCCGCGCCGCGACAACATCAGGTCGTAGAAGCTCTCCTCGTGCAGCAGGTCCGCCCCCAACGTCGCGATGACGGCGGCGAGCAACAGCGGCAGGATCAGGTCGTAACTGCCGGACAGCTCGAACACCATCACGATCGAACTCATCGGCGCGCGCGTCACGGCCGCGAACACCGCCGCCATCCCGACCAGCGCGTACGGCCCCGTCCGCACCCCCAGGTCGGGGAACGCCGCCATCGACGCTTCCCCGAACAACGCCCCGAACGTCGCCCCGATCAACAGCGTCGGCGCGAAGATCCCCCCCGACCCCCACGACCCGATCGACGCTGCGGTCGCCAGCACCTTCCCGACCAGCAACGCCGCCAGCAGCGCCGGCGCGGTGATCCCCTCGTTCAGGATCGCGCCGGTCACGTCGTACCCGCGCCCCAGCACCTGGGGCAGCGCCAGCGCGATCGCGCCGACCGCCGCGCCCCCCACCGCCGGACGCGCCCACGTCGGCAGGCCCGACGCGTTCAGGAGGTCCTCCGCCCCGACCGCCGCCCGGATGAACGCGACCGCCACCAGCGACGCGAGGACCCCCATCGCCACGAACAGCGGCAACTCCAGGGCGCTGCCCAGCACGGAGTCCGGAGGGATCGCGAAGGCGGGCGCGTCCCCGAGCAGCGAGCGCGACACCGCCGTCGCCGCGACGGACCCGACGACGACCGACGCGAAGTACCGCCCCTGGAACTGCCCCAGGATGACCTCGAGGGCGAACAGGACGCCGGCGATCGGGGCGTTGAACGTCGCGGCGATGCCGCCCGCCGCCGCGACGGCGATCAGGTTCTTCCGGCGTTCCTCGTTCAGGTTCGCGGCCTTCGACCACCACGCCGACAACGACGCGGCGAGCTGCACGACCGGCCCCTCCGTTCCCAGCGACGCGCCGCTCCCGATCGAAAGGGCGGTCGCGAGCGGCCGCCACACCACCAAGCTGCGGGTGATGCGCCCCCCGAGGTTCGACACCGCCACCATCACGTGCGGAATCCCCGACCCGCGCGCGTCCGGCGACCACCGCGTCACGATCGGCGCGATCGCCAACCCCCCGAGCGCCGGCGCGGCGACGGTGAGGACGACCGAGGTCGGGCCGCCCCACCGACCCCGAACGTCGCTCACGAACGCCCCCACGAGCCCCACGAGCGCGTCGAAGCCGACGGCGGCCAACCCCGCCGCCCCCCCGACCAGGATCGCGCTGAGCACCAGCGACACCGTCTCCGACGAGCGCTTGTCGAACGGCACGCGGAGGCGCGCCGCGAGGGACCGCACCCACCCCCGGCGGGGCGCGCCTTCGGGATCCGGGGGTTCGGGTGGGCGTGCGTCCCCGTCCGCCACCGGCCTCAGCCCTCCTGCACCCGCCGAATCAGGGCGACCCAATTCCGGTGCGCGATCTTGTGCAGCAGCGCGTCGCCGTACCCGTGCTCGCGCAGCGCCTCGAGCAGCCGGGGGAGCCCCGCGACGTCGTGGATCGCGTCGGGCACCCGCGCCCCGTCGAAGTCCGACCCGAACGCCACGCGGTCCTCGCCGAGGCGCTCCAGCAACGCGTCCAGGTGCCGCGCGAGCACGTCCAGCGGCGTGTCCGCCTCGTGCGCCCCGTCCTCGCGGAGGAACGCCACGGCGAAGTTGAGGCCCACGAGGCCGTCGCGTTCGGCGAGCGCATCGAGCTGCGCGTCGGTCAGGTTCCGCGGGCTGGGGCACAGGCGGTGCACGTTCGAGTGCGACGCGACGACCGGTCGCTCGCTCGCGTCCAGCACGTCCCAAAAGCCCGCCTCGTTCAGGTGCGAGACGTCCACGATCACCCGCAAGCGCTCCGCCTCCCGCACCAGGGCCCGCCCCGCCGCGGTCAGGCCGGGCCCGACGTCCGGCGTGCCGGGGAACGCGAACGGCACGCCCGACGCGAACGCGTTCGGGCGGCTCCACGTCAGCCCGAGCGAGCGCAAGCCCGCCCGGTGGAGGACCTCGAGGACCTCCAGGTCGGTGATCGCTTCGGCCCCCTCGACGTGCGGCAGTGCGGCCAGCACGCCGTCCGCCATCGCCGCCTCGATGCCGTCGGCGTCCGCCACGATCCGCAGCTGCCCCTCCGCCTCGAGCCGCTGCAACCGGGCGAACAGCCGCAACGTCGTCCGCAACGCCGCCCCGCCGTCCAGCGGACCGTAGGGCGGGCGGACGGCGGGATCGTCCGACGGGACGTGCGCCAACGGATCGCGGTTCGGAGCGAACATCGCGAACAGCCCCCCGGCGAACCCGCCGGCGCGCGCCCGCGCCCGATCGACGTGGCCGACGCCGCCCGCGTCGTCGAACGCGCGGTCGGGATCGTCGTGGAGCGCCAACAGGGTGTCGTTGTGACCGTCGAAGACCGGAATCATGCCGCGAGGCTACCCCGCGACCTCGGCCCGCACGACGAGGTCCGCCCCCCCGTCGGCCGCCGCGACCGTCCCGACCCGCGCCGCGCGAGGGAACCGCGGCCGGATCGCCGCCAGCAGGTCGTCCGCGGCGCCGGGCTCGACCGCCAGCAGCAACCCCCCCGACGTCTGCGGGTCGACGAGACGCCACCAGGTGGCCTCCTCGAGGGCGTCCCGGCCCCGGACGTGCGGCTCGACGTAGCGGGTGTTCGACACGTGCGCCTTCGTGAGGATCCCGCGCGCGAGCGTCTCCTGCGCGCCGTGGAGGAGCGGGACGGCGTCCGGATCGACGTGGATCGCGACGCCCGACGCCTGCGCGACGTGCAGCGCGTGCCCCAGCAGCCCGAAGCCGGTGACGTCGGTCGCGGCGCGCACCGCGCCGCGCAGGGCGTCGTCCAGATCCAAGCGGTTCACCTGCCGCATCGACGCGATCGCCTCCTCCAGCGTCGCGGCGTCGATCTCGTCGTTCTTCCGCGCGCCCGTCAACGTCCCGGTCCCCACCGCCTTCGTCAGGATCAACGCGTCCCCGGGCCGCGCCGCGTCGTTGCTCCACAAGCCCCGAGGGTGGGCGACGCCCGTCACCGAGAAGCCGAGCTTCAGGGTGTCGTCCTCGATCGAGTGCCCCCCCACCAGGTGCGCGCCGGCCTCGGCCAGCGCGACCCCCGCGCCGCGCATGAGGCCGTGCAGGATCGCGGCCGGCAGGTCGTCGATCGGGTAGGCGAGGATCGTCAACGCCGTCCGCGGCTCCGCCCCCATCGCGAACACGTCGCTCACCGCGTTCGCCGCCGCCACCGCCCCGAAGTCCTCGGGGTCGTCGACGATCGGCGTGAAGAAGTCCAACGTCTGCACCATCGCCACGTCGTCGCGCAGGCGCCACGCCGCCGCGTCGTCGAGCGCATCGTGCCCGACCAACAGGTCCGGATGGTCGGGCCGCGGGAGGTCCTTCAGCAGGTCCCGCAACGTCCCCGCCGCCAACTTCGCGGCGCAACCGCCCTTGCTCACGGTCTTCGTGAGGCGCAGCGGCGCGTCGTTCACGCCGCCTCCCTCGCGCGCATCTCGATCCACGAACGGACCTCCCCTTCGTCGCCCCGTACCGCCACGGTCCGCCCCTCGTCGGGGGTCGCCTTGCGGTAGAGCGGGTCGTAGTAGTCGTGCAACAGCGGCAGGATCACCGGACGGAACGCTTGGGGGTCGAACCAGGCGCCCTGCGCTTCGGCGTCCTCGAGGACGGCGACCATCCGCTCGGTCGCCGCGCCGCCGAGGCGGCGTTTCAACCGCCGGATCGCGGCGCTCAACGTCGCCCGAGCCGCCGCCACGCCCTCGCGTCGCGCGGGCGCCGCGGCGTACTCGGCGTGGATGCGCCGCACCCGCGCGTCGTCGCTCGTCTCGAGCCGCACGAGCGGTGCGGAGCGCACGACGTCGAACACGGCGGCCGGGAGGTGCACCGACCCGACGTTCCGCGATTCGTCCTCGAGCAGCAGCGTCGCTTCGCGCCCCAGCAGGAGCGGGAGCGCCAGACGGTGCTCGAACGTCGCTTGCGCCGGTTGCGGGCCGGTCGCCCCGAAGGCGCTGCCGCGGTGCTCCGCCGCACCCTCGAGATCGAGGGCGAGGAGCTCCTCCCGGCCCGCCAGGGCGCGCAGCAGCTCGGTCTTCCCGCTCCCGGTCGGGCCGGTGAGCACGAACGGCGTCCGACGCGCCAGCGACGGGGCGACGGCGTCCATCAGGTGACGGCGGATCGCCTTGTAGCCCCCCTCGACGGTCGGGACGTCGAGCCGTTCGGACAGGGTCCGCGCCAGGTCGCTGCGCATGCCGCCCCGCCAACACACGAAGGCGCTGAGTTCCGCGTCCGCCGCGTCCCGCCACGCCGCCCGGCGGGCGTGCATGTGCGGTTCGGTGACCCGCTCGCCGACCGCGACGGCGGCGGCCTGCCCCTCCTGGGCGTACGTGAGCCCCACGGCGTGGCGTTCGTCGTCGTCGAGGATCGGCAGCGCCACCGCGCCGGGCAGCGCCCCCCGGGCGACCTCGCCCGGCGAACGAACGTCGATCGGCCGGCGCGCCGGCCGGCCGGCGGCGGGCGGGTAGAGGTCCTCGGGGCGGATGCGCATCGCGGCGTCATCGTATCCGCCCCTGGTAGCGTGCCCGCCATGTCCGCCGACGCCGCCCCCCGGGACGCCGCTCCTCCCCCCGCCCCGGACGGCGTCCCGCCGGCCGGCGGCGCTCCGGACGACGGCGCACCGCACGACCCCCGCGCCGTCGCGCGCATCACGACCGGGTTGTTCCTCGCGCACGCCTTTGGGTCCGCCGCCGCCATCGCGACCGGCACCGTGTCCGCCATCGT
>JAVLCF010000095.1 GCA_031581195.1 Trueperaceae bacterium
GGCCGCCGCGACGGGGGGCGCGCTGGGGGCGGGGGCCCGGCCGGCGGCGGGGTCGCCCCGCAGGTCGGGCCCGACGTCGACGTACACGACGTCGTCGGTCCGCCCGAGGCGGTAGCCGCGCCCGTCGTCGTCGACGGCGTGATCGACGACGAGGACCAACGCCGGGTCGCCGCCCAAGGTGTCGCGGTAGACCCGCTGGAGCGGTCCGCCGTCGGGGCGGCGGTCGACGTCGGCGAGGGGGAGGCCGGGCAACCGGAGCGCGACGCTGCCGTCGGCGACGAGGAGGTCGGCGGGTTGGTCGGCGGGGACGTCGATCGCGACGCGGGCGTAGCCGTCGTGCAGTCCGAAGCGGGGGGCGGCGCGCTCCGTGACGGGGTCGGGGTCGGGCACCGTGACGCGGATGACGCGGCCGGAGGGGATCCAGGCCGCCTCCCCGCCGAACGCTTCGGCGAGGGGGGTGACGGCGACGTAGCCGACGCCGTCGACCAGGAGGGCGCTGGGGATGGGGCGGGGGAACGGCTCGCCGTCGACGGTGAGGGTGCCGCGGCGGTGTTCGAGGCCGGCGGCCACATTGCGGGTGACGTCCCAGCGGGCGGTCGTGACGCCGTTCTCGAAGACGAGCTGGCCGGCGTCGGCGTCGTAGTCGACGTCGAGCCCCATGGCGTCGGCCATGGGGGCGGCCTTGGCGAAGGCGTTGCCGGAGTCGCCGTAGGCGACGAAGTAGAACGGCCCGGCGGCGTCGAGGACCTGGTCGTCGACGGCGAGGAAGTTGTGGCGTTGCTGGGCGTGCCCGGTCGCCGCGAGCGCGAGGCTCGCCGCAGCGAGGAGGGTCACGCCGACGCGGAGGGCGTGCGCCGCGGAGCGGCGCCAGGGGGCCGTCGTCACGTGGGGCACGGTATCACGCGGTCGGGGGTCGCCCGGCGCGTCAGGGGGTGGTGCGGGGGTCGTCGTCGTCGGGCGTCGCGTCGTCCTCGGCCGCCTCGGGGGCATCCGTTTCGGCGTCCGCGTCGGCGTCCGGTGCGGCGTCCGCGTCGTCGGGCGCCGGGGCGTCGTCCGGGGCCTCGTCGCTCGGGGGCGCGTCGGAGCTCGCGTCGTCCGTCACCGGGCCGTCCGCCGCCGCGTCGCCCGGTGCGTCGTCGGGCGCCCGGTCGTCGGTCGGGGTGGGCGCCGGGCTCGTTGCCGGGTCGCCGATCCCCGCAGGGGGCGCGTCGTCCGGCGTCGGTTCGGCGAGGGGGCGCGGCCCGAGGCCGGGGAGGGTGACGGGTTCGCTGCCGCCGTCGAGGCGGCGGCGCAGCTCCTCCTCGCCGACGAGGCGGTACGCCCCGTCCTCGAGGTGGTCGTAGACGTCCTTGTAGGCCTTCGTGAGGGCGTCGACGCGTTTCGCGGTTTCGGCGTAGTGGGCGGCGACGTCGCGCTTGTAGGTCTCGAGTTCCTCTTTGAGGTGCGCGGCGCTGCGCCCGCCGCCGGCCTGCCGCGTCGCGAACCAGGTGATGAGCCCCCCGAGCAGCAGCCCCGCGGCGAGGGCGGCGGCGAGGAGCGCGGAGAGGTCGATCTCCATACGTGGAGGGTAGCAGAGGGGCTGCGCGTCGCCTGGGTTCCGGCTCGCGTTTCGGGAGGGCGGACGCGGGACGCCCACCCCCTTGACGCCTTAGGAATTAAGGTAGTAGGCTCGTAGGCATCCGCGGGGGTTCGCCCCCGACGTTGAGAGGCGGTGACGCGACGTGCCCATCTTCGATCTGTTCCTCGTCTTCTTCGCGATCGGGGCGGTCGCCGCGCTCGCCGCCGGCCTGTCCGACCTCCTCGCCGCGCACGTCGCGCCCCGCGTCGCCCGGCACGGCAGGGCGCCGTCCGACCCGCGCGCCGTCGCGCTGCTGCGCGCCGTCCTCGCCCCCTTCGGCGTCGACGACGCACCCACCCCGGCGCCCGCGCGCCCGACGGCGGGCCGCGCGGAGGCCCGCCCGGCCGGCGACGGCCCGGTCGTGCAGCCGGCGCTGTTCCCCCTGCCGGTCCGGACGCGGGCCGCGACCGACGCGCCGCACCGCACCCCCGCACGCCGCACCCCGACGCGCACCACGCACGCCGCCTGACCCCTCACGACTCCCGCGCCGCCGCGTCCTCGCCGCCCTCCGGGGCGGCGGACTCGTGGGTGGGGGCCCGCCCCCCGGGCTCGGTGGCGCGCGCCGCCTCGATCCGTTTCGCGAGGCGCGCGACGTCCCGCTCGAGCGCCTCCGCGTCGGGCGGGGGGAGGTCGCGGACCTGCGCCTCGAAGGCCGCGCGGGCGGCATCCGCCGCCGCGACGTCGCCCCGCCGCAGCGACGCCTCCACCCAATCGCGGGTCGCGACCGCCCGCTCCCGCGGGCCGACGTCGAGGCCGGTGACGTGGGCGTACAGGCCGTGCATCTCCTCGAGCGAACCGGTCCAGCTCGCGACGTCCGCCGCCGCCAACGCGTGCGCGTAGGCGGCGTCGACGACGCCGCCCCGCTCGAACTGCGCGGCGATCGCCGCGGACATCTCCAGGGGGGCGTGGCCCTCCAGCCACGTTCCGATCCGGACGTGGACGTCCGCGCGCTCGGCGTAGGGGAGGCGGTCGAGCGCGACGGTGCGCAACAACGCACTCTGGAAGCGGTAGGCCCGGCGGCGCGGAAGCCGCGACGTCGGGGCCGGCACCAGCATCCCTTCGCGCACCAGGGTCGTCACGAGGCGACCGCGGGGGTCGTCCCCCAACGTCCGGAGCAGGCCGTCCCAGACCTCCTCGCCGGCGAGCGCGGCGCGGGCGAGCAGGTCGCGGGCGGACCCCTCGAGGCGGTCGAGGCGCGCGCCGACCAACGCGCGGAGCGAGGGGCTGTGGGCGGCGTCCTCGTCCTGCGCGAGGGCGCGCCCCAGCTCGACGAGGTGGCCGGGCGTGGCGTCGGTATGCGGCACCCACGTCGCGACGGCGGCCCCCACGCCGTCGCCGTCCCCGACGACGGCCTTCACCAGGGCGGCCGCGTCGTCCTCCGCGAGCGGCTCCAGGGGCAGGTGGTGCGCGCCGCGCGGGACGGCGTTCGCGTCCCGCGCGGTGCGGACGACCAGGATGGGGGCGCGCACGGCGCGCAGGAGGTCCAGGAACGCGCGGGTGCTCGGGTGGGCCGGCTCGACGTCCAGCAGGATCGCCCACGGCCCCCGGCCGTGGCGGGCGCGGGCGGCGACCAGGTCGCGCCAGGCGAGCGCGGTGCGGTCGACCTGGCGGCGCTCCACCCGCCGCCAGGGGGGCGCCTCGAGGACGTCGAGGCTCGCGAGGATCGTCCGCCACCAGCGCGGTTCGCCGGGCAGCAACGTCGACAGGCCCCGCTCGATCACCTCCAGGTCCAGTCCCGCCACCCGCGCGGGCGGGGGGGGGCCCAGCGGCACCTCCGCGCCGGGGGGTGGCGGGTCGTCGCGCGGCGCGAGCTGCGCCCCGACCGCGGTCGGTGGGAGCGGGGGTCGGCGGCTCGGCCGACGCGCGAGCGGCGCGGCGGGGACGGGCCCGACCCCCCCACCGCCGGGGAACACGGCGCGCGCGAGGACCGCCCACGGGGGGGTGTCCGCCGGCCCCTCGCGCAGGTGCACGACGCGCTCGCAGGCGGCGGCCGCCGGGCCGTCGCCCCCCATGCCTCCGAACGCCTCCTCGAGGAGCCGCGACTTGCCCATCCCCACCTCGCCGGTCACCCACACCTCCCGCATGCGCCCCTCCCGCTTCACCGCGGCGCAGTGCCGCGCCAGCGCGCGGCGTTCCGCCGCCCGCCCCACGAACGCTGGCGCGTCGACGGGTTCGGGGGCGGTGGGGACCCAGCGGTGGGCGGTCCGCACGTCGGGGAACCCCGCCAACGCGAGCGGGTCGGTCGGCTCGAACGCGAAGCGGGTCCGGAGCGCCTCGTGCGTCGCCGGCCCCACCCACACCTCGTTCGCGCCGGCAGCCTCCTCGAGGCGCGCGGCGAGGTTCACGGCGCTCCCCATGACGGTGTCCGCCCGTGCGTCCCCCGCGCCGATCGCGCCGGCCACCACCGTCCCGGTGTTCACGCCGGCGCGGGCGGCCAGCGGCAGGCCCCGCCGACCCCCGAGCGCCACGATCGCGTCGATCGCGTCCCCCGCCGCGCGGACCGCCCGTTCGGGGTCGTCGGGGTGGCTGCGGGGCGCCCCGAACACCGCCATCAGGCCGTCCCCGCGATAGGCGTCGACCCGCCCGCCGTGCGCCTCCACCGCCGCCGTCGCGACGCTGAGCACCTCGTCGGCGAGATCGCGGACGGTTTCGGCGTCGGCGTCGCGGGTGAGGTCGGCGAACCCGACCAGGTCCAGGAAGACGGTCGTGACGCGGCGGCGCTCGCGGCGGGTGGGGGCCGGCTGCAGGGGGCGGCCGCACATGCCGCAGTAGCGCATGCCGTCCGGGTTTCGGGTTTGGCAGTGCCGACACCGCATCGCACCCACCTTACGGCGCCGGGACGCACGTCGCGTCGCGATGCCTGCGGACCTTCGTCCCGTCAGGGTTCCACGTACGGGTGGATGGAGCGTGTGGGGTGCGGTACGGCGTGCGCCGCATCGGGCGTGTCAGGGGGTCACAGCCCGAGCAGGGGCAACGGATCGACGAACGCCTCGCCGCCCCCCTGCCGCACCCGGGCGTACAGGCGCAGCACGTCGGGGGGCGGCAGCGTCCCGCCCCCCAGGCGGCCGATCACTTCGCCACGCTGGACGCGGTCGCCGACCTGGACCGGGGGTGGGCGGAGGTTCGTGTACACCGTCGTCAACTCCGGGTCGTGGCGGACGGCGACCATGAAGCCGTCGTTCGCACCGATCGATTGCGCGGCGATCACGACGCCGCCCTGCACGGCGTACACCGCCGCGCCGGCCTCCTGCGCGCGGAGGGCGACGAACGACTGGTTCCCTTCGCCGTAGCGCCCCACGAGCCGGCCCCCGTCGAGCGGCCCGACGAACCCCGCCGGGTTGGGTTCTTGTGGGGACGTCAGGGCGTCGATGCGCTCACGGGTTTGCTCGGCCTCCGCCTCGAGCGCCGCGCGGCGCGCGTCGTCGGCGGCCGCCGCCTCCCGGCGCAGGCGCGCCTCCTCCGCCTCGAGGCGCGCGATCTCCTCCTGCAGGCGCGCCTCGATGCTGGCCAGGTCCGACTCCAGTTGGTCCTGCGCCAGCAGCAGCGCGACGCGTTGCGCCTCCTGCCCCTCCTGCGTCGCGTTCAGGTCCTCGATGACCGCCTGCAGCTCGGCGCGGCGGTCCTGCTGCTCGATGCGGGTGGCGGCCAACCGCTCGCGGGCGCCAGCGAGGTCGGCGAGGTCGGTCTCGAGCTGCGCGCGGGCCGTCTCGAGCGCCTCGATGCGGGTATCGACGTCGCGCACGAGCGCCACGTCCTGGCGCGAGAGGCGGTCGAGGAGGGCGTTCGTGACCCGCAGGTCGTGGAGGCTGTCCGCCGTCGCGAGCGACCGCGCGCCGCGCCCGGCGCGGTCGCGATGGAGGTTGACGAGCAACGCCCGGATGCGGGTCCGGAGCGCATCGAGGTCCGCTTCGCCCTCGGCGATCTCGCGTTCGGTCGCCGCGACCTCCGCCTCCAGGGCGGCGACGTCCGCCTCCAACGCGCGCTCCTGCGCGGCGAGGTCGGCGATGCGCGCGCTGATCGCGTCGCGTTCCGCGACGCGGGCCTGCAGGTCCTCGCGGGTCGCCCCGAGGCGCGCCTCGAGGGCGGCGACCTCGGCGCGGCGTTCCTCGAGGAGGGCCTCGTACTCGCCGGCCTGCGCCTCGAGCGCGTCGCGGAGCGTCGTGTCGACCTGCGCCGTCCCCCCGCCGGCCAGCGCCAGCAGGGCGGCGAGCACGGCGGCGAGCGCGCCGGCCCGGGCGGCGGCGCGCACGCCGCGGGGGCGGGCGGCGCCCGGCGTCACGACCCCTCGCGCAGGTGGTTCGAGACCGCGATGGTGGAGCCCACCAGACCGATCAGGAGCGCCAGGGCGGTGAGCAGCAGCGCGACCTGCGCCAGCAACGCCCCGTCGCGGACGAACGGCACGAACGGCAGGGTGGGGGCGAGGCGGGCGACGACGTACTGGTAGCCGGGCACCACCAGCACCAGCGTCACCGCGGCGCTGGCCAACCCGAGCACGAACCCCTCGATCAGGAACGGCGCGCGGATGAACCCGCGCGTCGCGCCGACCAGGCGCATGACCTCGATCTCCCGGCGGCGCGCGGTGATCGAGGAGGCGATCGAGTTCTGGATGGCGAACAACGCCGCGCCCAGCAGCACGACGATCAGGATCGAGCCCGCGACGCGCAGCGCGGCGTTGAACGCCAGGAACGTCGCGACCGCGTCGCTGGCGTCCTCGACGTCCTCGACGTCGGGGCGCGCCAGCAGCCGGTCGCGGACGGTGGCGGTGTGGACGGGGTCGACCAACCGCAGGGTGACGGTGTCGGGCAGCGGGTTGGCCACCAGGTTCGATGCGGTCCGCAGCGACGGGAGGTCGGCGACGAGGTCGGCGAGGGCGGCGTCGGCGGAGGTGAACTCCGCGCGGGCGACCTCCGACCAGCCGCGCGCGGTGCGCGTCAGGGCGGGGCCGTCGGCGGGGGGCGCCAGGAAGGCGGTGACCTCCAGTTCGGTCTGCAGGTCGGCGAGGACGGCGTTCAGGTTGAGGCTGACGAGGCTGAACGTCGCCAGGATCGTCAGCGACAACGTCATCGTCGTGATCGTCGCGAGGCTGGCGACGGCGTTCCCGCGGAGGGCGCGCATGGCGCGTTGGAAGGCGTACACGCGGGGGTGTCCCGTCCCGCTCAGGGGGTGGGCGCGTCACCCGGCATCGGGTGGGCGCGCGCCAGCGTGCGGACGCGGTCGCGGAGGTCGCGCAGGTCGCCGTCGAGGGCGTCGTCGTCCAGCGCGAGCGCCTCCATGATCAGGCCCGCGACGGCGTCCATGTCGTCGGGCGTGAAGCCGCGCGTCGCGAGGGCGGGCGTCCCGATCCGCACGCCGGACGTCACCCACGGCTTCTCCGGGTCGCCCGGCACGGTGCTCTTCGAGACCGTGATGCCGACCCGCCCGAGGCGGGCGTCGGCCACCTTCCCGGTCAGCCCCATGGGGCGCAGGTCGAGCACGAAGACGTGCGTGTCGGTCCCCCCGGAGACCACCTTCGCGCCGCGCGCGCTCAACGCGTCGGCCAGCGCGCGGGCGTCCGCGACGATGCGCTCGGCGTAGGTGCGGAAGGACGGCTGCAGCGCTTCGCGGAACGCGACCGCCTTCGCGGCGATGACGTGCATCAGCGGGCCGCCCTGCGTGCCGGGGAAGATCTGCCGGTCGATCCTCTTGCCGAGCTCCGGGTCGGGCCCGAAGATCACGCCGCTGCGCGGCCCGCGCAACGTCTTGTGGGTGGTGCTCGTCACGACGTGCGCGTGCGGCAGGGGGCTGGGGTGGACGCCGGCGGCGATGAGGCCGGCGACGTGCGCGACGTCGGCCAGCAGGTACGCGCCGACCTCGTCGGCGATCGCGCGGAAGCGCGCGAAGTCGATCGTGCGGGCGTACGCGCTCGCCCCCGCGATCAGGAGGGCGGGGCGGTGCTCGCGGGCGAGCGCCGCGACGTGGTCCATGTCGATCCGCTCGGTGGTGGCGTCCACCGGGTAGCCGACGACGTCGTAGTCCTGCCCCGAGAAGTTCACGGGGCTGCCGTGCGTCAGGTGGCCGCCGTGGTCGAGGTCGAGACCCATGATGCGGTCGCCCGGCTTCAGCAGCGCACGGAACACCGCCATGTTCGCGCCGCTGCCCGAGTGCGGCTGCACGTTCGCCCACGCCGCCCCGAACAGCTCCTTGAGTCGCGCGATGGCGAGGCGTTCGACGTCGTCGACGACTTCGCAGCCGCCGTAGTAGCGGCGGCCGGGGTAGCCCTCGGCGTACTTGTTCGTCAGGACGCTCCCGGTCGCTTCGAGCACGGCGGGGGACGTGAAGTTCTCCGAGGCGATCAGTTCGAGGCCGTCGCGTTGCCGCGCCGCCTCGCGCTCCAGGAGCGCGAACAGCTCCTCGTCGCGGGGGGTCGGCGGGGCGCTCGTCGGGGCGCTCGTCGGGGACGTCGTCATGCCGGCGAGGATAGCAGGTGGGGCGCGCGCCGGCGCGGCGCGTTCCGACGCGCTGCGCTCACGCTCCGGCGAGGGCGAGACCGCCGGCCATCACGGCGACCAGCGCCACGAACGAGGCCGCGCCGAGCACCGCCGCCGGTCGCCCGGTCGTGCGCACGACCCGTAGGTCCACCCCGAGACCCAGCGCGGCCATGGCGGACGCCGTCGCCACGCCCCCGGTCGCCGCGAGGGCGTGGGCGGCGCCGGAGGGGACCGCGCCGACGCTGACCAGGACCGCGAGCGCCACGAACCCGAGGACGAACGGCGGAACGAGCGGGACCCGGGCCGCGGCCCGGGGGCCGGCCCCCGGGCCGGCGTCCGCTCGCGTGGCGAGCCCGAGCAGGAGCAACGCCGGAGCGAGCAGCACGACTCGGGAGAGCTTCACGAGGAGCGCCCGGTCCGCCGCCTCGGGCCCGAGCGCGTCGCCGGCCGCGACGACGTGGCCGACCTCCTGCAGCGTCGCGCCCGCCAGAAGTGCGAGGGCGAGATTGGCGTCGGGGCGGGCGCTGCCGAGGAGTGCGACGGCGGCGACCCCCAGGACGCCGAGCAGGCTGATCGTAGCGATCGCGAGCGAGGCGTGCTCCGCCCGCGC
>JAVLCF010000096.1 GCA_031581195.1 Trueperaceae bacterium
GCGGTCCGGAGCGCCCTCGCCGGCGCCCTCGCCGCCCACGGCCCCGCCCGCCTCGCGGGCGCCCGCGTCGCGGTGGCGCTCGGGAGCCGCGGACTCGGCCGCTACCCCGACCTGGTCGCCGGCGCCCTCGACGCCCTCGCCGAGATCGGCGCGACGCCGACCCTGATGCCGGCCATGGGCAGCCACGGCGGCGGTACCCCCGAAGGTCAAGCGCAGGTCCTCCGCGGGTACGGGCTCGTGCCCGACGGCGTGCCGCTCGACCCCGACGACGCCGTCGAGCGGGTGGGGGAGAGCCCCCTCGGGACGCCGCTCTTCGCCAGCCGCGTCGCGCGCGCCGCCGACGTCGTCGTGCTCCTGAACCGCGTCAAGTCGCACACCGGATTTCGCGGCGAGGTCGAGTCCGGCCTCACGAAGATGCTCGTCGTCGGGCTCGGCAAGCGGCCCGGCGCCGCCGCGCTGCACGCCCTCGGCTACGACGGGTTCGCCGACCGCCTCGCCGCCGCCCGCGAGGCGCTGCTGGCGCACTACCCACCCCTCGTGGGGGTCGGGGTCGTCGAGGACGCCGAGGGCCGCCCCGCGCACGTCGA
Source organism: Trueperaceae bacterium (assembly GCA_031581195.1). Lineage (NCBI taxonomy): Bacteria > Thermotogati > Deinococcota > Deinococci > Trueperales > Trueperaceae > Trueperaceae bacterium. The sequence goes on from JAVLCF010000096.1 coordinate 588, forward strand.
AGCGATCCCTGGGCCGGCGCTCGGGGCGCGCGAGCCGGCGCTGCTGCGCGACGCGAAGGCGCGGATGGCGACGCTGCCCTTCGCCGCGCTCGACGTCCTCGTCGTCGAGCGCGCCGGGAAGGACGTCAGCGGGCTGGGGATGGACCCGAACGTCACCGGCCGGTTTCAGTCCGGCCCGCCCGGACCGCCCGCCCCCACCCGCGTCGCGCTGTTGTCGCTCACCCCCGACAGCGAAGGGAACGCCGCCGGCATGGGGCACGCCGACGTCGTCCCCGCCGCCTTCGCGCACGCCATCGATCCCGTCCCCACCTGGACGAACGCCCTGACGAGCACGTCGCTCCCCTCGGCCCGGATGCCGCTCGTCGTGCCCGACGCGGCGGACGCGGTCCGCGTCGCCCTGGCGACGTGCGGTGCGGCGCCCGACGCGGCCCGGATCGCGTGGATCCGCGACACGAGCGACCTGCGGACCTACCGCGCGAGTCGCGCCGCCCTCGACGCCGTCCAGGACCACCCCGCCGCCCCCACCGAGCTCGGGCCGGCCGAACCGCCGCCGTTGCCACGGTGACGCGCCCGGCGCGGTGCTAGCCTTCGCGGCATGGACCGCCCCACCCCCCCGAACGCGCCCCCCGGACCGCCGCCCCTCGGGCCGGACGTCGCGCCGGTCCCCGGCGGCGCGATGCCCGAGGGCGTGGCGCCGGACGCCCCGCGCCACACGAGCGCCATCACGCTGCGGCGCAGCGCCCTGAAACGCAACCTGGCGTTCCTGCGCAGCAAGATCGGGCCGGACGTCACCCTGAGCAGCGTCGTGAAGGCGAACGCGTTCGGGCACGGCATCGCGGAGTTCGCGAGCCTGGCCGCGTCGCTCGGGGTGCGGCACTTCTCCGTCGCCTCGAGCCAGGAGGCGGCGCAGGTCCGCGCGGCCCTTCCGGACGACGACGCCACGATCCAGATCATGGGGATCCTGCACGACGACGACCTACCGTGGGTCGTGGGGCAGGGCATCCACTTCTTCGTCTTCGACGTCGCCCGCCTCCACGCCGCGCTGTCGGTCGCCCGCGCCCTCGGGCGGCCCGCCCACGTCCACCTCGAGGTGGAGACCGGCGGGAACCGGACCGGCCTCACCGAGGGGCCGTTCCGGGAGGCGCTCGCGCTGCTGCGCGACCACCCGGAGCACCTCCGCTTCGCCGGCCTCGCGACGCACTACGCCGGCATCGAGGCCCTCGCCGAACGCCCCCGCACGCGCAAGCAGTTGCAGGTGTTCCACCACTTCGACGCGATCGCCCGCGCCGAGGGCCTCCGCCCGGCGGTGCGGCACACCGCCTGCAGCGCCGCGGCGTTGGCGTTCCCCGAGACGCACTTCGAGCTGGTCCGGGTCGGCACCGCGCAGTACGGCTTCTGGCCCAGCCCCGACGTCTACCGCCTGCACCTCGCGGCGACCGGGAAACGCTCGGACAACCCCCTGCGTCGGGTGTTGCGGTGGCACACCCGCGTGATGGACCTCAAGGACGTCGCGAAGGGCGAGTACGTCGGGTACGGCTCCGCGTTCCGGGCGCGCAAACCGACGTTGATCGCGGTCCTCCCGGTCGGCTACGGCGACGGCTACCCGCGCGCGATGTCGAACCGCGGGCACGTCCTGATCCGGGGCCGCAAGGCGCCCGTCCGGGGCCTCGTGAACATGAACGTCACGATGGTGGACGTCTCGCACGTGCCGGGCGTCCAGGCGGGCGACGAGGCGGTGCTGGTGGGGCGGCAGGGGCGCGCCGCGATCTCGGTCGCGTCGTTCGCGGAGGTCGCCGACGGCCTGAACAACGAGTTCGTCAGTCGCCTCCCGGCGCAGATCCCCCGTCGCGTCGTGCCCTGAACCCCCCCTGAACGCCCCCAGGGTGCGCCCTGGGGGCGTTCAGGGGCGTGGCGTGGGGGCGTCGGCGGGGAGGCGGTAGCGCGCGTCGAGCGTCGCACACGTCACCGCGTCCCCGTCGCCGAACGACGGGGCGGCGCTCGCGCACACGCGGAGCGGGAGGGGGGCGTCGGCGTCGGCGTTCGGGACGCCGAGCCCCCCGCACCCGCCGACGAGGAGCGCCGCGACGAGCCCGACGAGGGCCCTGGACGTCGCGCGGAGGTGGGGGGCGTGGCGTCGCTGCGGGGGCGTGGCGGGCGAGGGGCGGACCGGCGTCGGGGTCATCGGGGGGCCTCCGGGGGGAGCGCAAGGGTGAGGGTGAGGGTCCGCGACGCGCCGGGGGGCAGGTCCGCGTCGCGCCACAGCCAAAGGCCGTCGTAGGCCTGCAGGCGGTCGGACCCCTCGGGGGCCTCGACGGCGGCGACGCTCGCGCCGCCGGCCGCCTCGAGCGGCGTGAGGTCCAGCCAGACGTCGGGGAGTGCGGTGTTCCCCTCGTTCGTCACGACGACGTCGAGGGTCACGCTCCGTGCCTCCCCGTCGCGGGTGGCGACGTTCGCGTCCGCGTCGGCCGGGAGGCGGAACGCCACGCTCGGCGCGTCGGGACGGCCGGGCGTGACGTCCAGCCAGGGGGAGGGCGCGCCGCGCCCCCCGCCGGCGTACACCCCGCGGAACCGCAGCCGGACCGGTTCGCCGTCCGGGAGGTCGGGGACCGCGAAGGGGGGCGTGACGTCGGGGGGCGCGAGCGCCACCCAGTCGCCGCCCTCGAGCCGCACCTCGACGTTCACGAGGTCGTCGGTCGCGGGGAGGTCGCCGGCGAGCCAGGCGCCCCCCGGCGCGGGCCACGCGCCCGCGGCGGCGGGGGCGTCGTCGGCGTGCACGGTGAGGTGGGCCGCGTCGGTGCGGACGACGGCGGGGGCGAGGTCCGCTTCGCGGGCGGTGACCACCGCTCGGACGCGGGCGCCGTCGTCCTCGAGGGTGGTGGGGGACAGGGTCCAGGTCGCCGCGTCGGCGTCGGGGACGGGCGTCCAGCCGTCGCCGTCGTCGCGTTCCCACGTGAACGCGAGGGGGTGCGGGCTGGTGGCGGACACCGTGAAGCGGGCGGGCGTCCCTCGGACGACGGCGCGGTCGGCGGGGCCGACGACCTGCGTGGGGGCGGGCGTCACGGGCACCACCGTCAGCGTCGCGGCGTCGCTGGCGGTGACGGTGGTGAGGGCGCCGGCGTCGGTGTTGCCGACGCGGACGCGGACCTGCGTGCCGTCGGCGTCGCGGGGGACGGACGCACGGGTCCAGGTGGCGGCGTTCGCGCCGTCCACGTCGCGCCACGCCCCGCCGTCCGCCGGGGCGGTCTGCCACTGGTACGTCACCGCACCCGATGCGGAGACCGTGACGTCGAACGTCGCGTCACCGCCCTCGTCGGTGGTGGCGTCGGCGGGGGGCGTCACGATCGTCGGGGCGGGGGAGGGCGTCGCGCTCTCGACCCGTTCGACGCCCGAGCCGGACGCCAACCAGACGTCGCCGTCCGAGGTCGTGTGCCAGTAGTACGTCCAGAGGGCGGCGTCTTCCGGGAGGGGGTCGGGGACGGCGACCGTGTACGTGAAGGCGAACCCCTCCTGCGTGGCGTAGGTCGTGTTCCCCTCGTCCCTCTCCTCTCCCGGCGCGTCGAAATAAGGTTCGACGTCGGACACGACGTCGGTGTCGGTCACGGCCGCTTCGAGACCGAGCAACTCGCCGACGTCCTGAATCGCGCCGCCGTAGTAGGCGTTCCAGAAGGCGCGGTGGGGGTCGCCCCCGTCGGGGGCGGCGATCAGCAGGGCGCCGAAATTCAGGCCGTGCATCTCCGGACCGTCCGGAGCGCCCCACCCATCGGCGCGAATCGTCACGTCCCGGCCTTCGACGTAGCGGCCGCCGACGTAGCCTTCGCCGCTCACGTCGAACGAGCCCACCCGGTGCCCGCGCCCGGGGAAGATCGTCGGGCTGGCGGCGAGCGGCGCGTCGACGGCGCTGGCGACGAGCGGCGCGTCGGGATCGAGGATCGCGTCCCCTGCGCTGACGACGAAGAGGCGGGTCGGGAAGAACGTCAGCTCCCAGAAATTCTCGTCGGTCACGTCGACCCAGCGGCCCCACGGCCCGGACCACGTCACGGTGCCGTCCGTGGCGGTGATCGTCGCGTCGACCCCGGAGAACGTCGCGTCGTACGGCGCATCGCTATCGGAGAACACGGCGCCGTCGGTCGCGAACGCCCACCCGAGGTCGTAGGCGGTGCCGGAGACGAAGGCGGGGCTCGAGGCGGTGATGACGACGTCCTGCAGGTAGGCGGGGGTGGTCGTCTCCACGTCGCTGCCGCTGACGCGGACCGTGATGCCGGGGTCGGCGAGGGCGAGGGAGGCCAGGGTGCACAGGGCGAGGGCGACGGCTCGGCTCCGTCGGGCGTCGAGGGTCGAGTACCACAAGAACATGCGCGATGCTACCAAAAACGTGACGCGTCCGTGTCATACGCGTCATTACGGTGCGATGTTCAGGCCGTTACGGCGTTCCCCCGCCCCCCGCCGCGTCCCGGCCTTACGCGGCCCCCGCCGGTAACGCCTCGGCCAACAGCTCGATGACGTGCTTCGCCTCGTGGTCGGTCCCGTCGGCGATCTGGTGACGGCAACTGAAGCCGTCGGCGGCGGTCGTGCCGACGTGCGCGCGGACGGCGGGGAACAGCCGGTCCTCGCCGATCTTCAGGCTCAGGTCGTAGTGCCCGTACCCGAAGCTGCCCGCCATCCCGCAACACCCGGCGTCGAGCTCCTCGACGTCGTCGGCGATCCAGCCGAGCAACGCCCGCTGCGCCGACGTCCCCAACAACGCCTTCTGTTGGCAGTGCCCGTGCAGCAACAGCGGCTCGTCGCGCTGGACGAACACCGCGCTCGGGTCGATGCGTCCCTGCGTCCACTCCTTCGCGAGGAACGCCTCGATCATCACCACGTGCTCCGCGACCGCGTCGGTCGCCTCGCCCGGCACCAGGTCGCGGTAGTCGTCGCGGAACGCCGTCACGCAGCTCGGTTCGAGCCCGATGACCGGGATGCCCGCCTCGACGTACGCGTGGAGCTTCGGGACGTTCGCCTCCGCCTGCCGCTTCGCGTCGCGCAACAGCCCCTTGCTGATCAGGGGCCGCCCACAACACCCGTACGGCACCAACTCCACGTCGTACCCGAACGCCTGCAGGACCCGCACCGCCGCCCGGCCCGGACCGGCCTCGTTGAACATCGTCCAGGTGTCCGCGAACAACGCGACGCGCCCCGGGCCGGCCTCCGCCGCGGGCGCGGCGTCGGGCGTCGGTGCGGCGTCCGCGGCGGGGGCCGCCCCCTCCCGCGCGAACCAGCGCGCGAACGTGGTGCGTTCGTAGCGCGGCATGACCCGCCGCCGGTCGACGCCGATCGTCTTCTCCAGCAGGTAGCGCGCCGGCGCGGTCGCCAGGACGGCGTTCGCGACCGGCGCGAACGCCTGCCCGACCGGTGCGAGCTTCGCGACGTTGCCGATCGCGCGCACGCCCAGCGGCACGCCGTGCGCGTCGTGGTGCTGCTGCAGGAACTCGTACTTCAGTTTCGCCATGTCGACCTTGCTGGGGCACTCCGCCTTGCAGGCCTTGCACTCGAGGCACAGGTCCAGCGTGTCGTAGACGTCCTGCGACGTCAGGCCGCCCGGCATGCGTCCGTTCAGGGCGTCGCGCAGCACGTTCGCGCGGCCGCGGGTCGAGTGGTCCTCGTCCCGCGTCGCGACGTAACTGGGGCACATCGTCCCGACGTCCACCTTCCGGCACGCCCCGACCCCGGTGCACGCCTCCACCGCCCCGAGGAACCCGTCCTCCCCAAAGTCGAAGACGGTGTCCAGCTCGACGGTGGGGTAGTCCGCGCCGTAGCGGAAGTGCTCCGTCGCGCTGGGTGCATCGACGATCTTGCCCGGGTTGAAGATCGCGTCGGGATCGAACGCCCGCTTGACCTCCCGGAACGCCTCGTACAGCGTCTCCCCGAACAGCTCGCGGTTCTTTTCGCTGCGGATGAGGCCGTCGCCGTGCTCCCCCGACCACGACCCGCCGTAGCGCCGCACCAGGTCGAAGACCGCGTCGGCGACCGCTCGGAACTTCGCGACGCCCGCCTCGGTCTTGAGGTCGATCATCGGGCGCGTGTGGATCACGCCGACCGACGCGTGCCCGTAGAACACCGTCTCCACGCCGAGCTCCGCGCAGGCGGCCTGCACCGCGGGAATGAACGCCGCGAGGCGTTCGGGCGGCACGGCGGCGTCCTCGATGATCGGGGTCGGCTTGTCCGGCCCGTCCACCGTCGCGTAGATGCCGAGCCCGTCCCGGCGGAACTGCGCGATCCGCGCCCGCGCCTCCGCGGTCCACGCCTCGTGCACGTGCGTCACGCGGTCCATCACCGCCGGGTCGCCCCGCATGGCGTCCGCCCCGCGCCGGACGTCGGCCTCGTCGCGCCCGTCGAACTCCACCATCAGCACCGCCTTCGGGGTGCCGACCAGCCAGTCGAGCAGCGGCGCCAACGTCGGGTTCCGTCGCCCCAGCACGAACAGCCCTTCGTCCATCAACTCCACCGCCGCCGGCCCGTGCGCGTTGATGGCCGGCACCGCCTCGAGCGCCGCGCGGAGGTCGTCGAACTGCAGCATCGCCAGCATCCGTTCGGTCGGGACCGGCCGCACCCGGACCGTGACGTCCAGGATCATCGCCAGCGTCCCCTCCGACCCGGCGATCAGCTTCGCGAGGTTGAACGGCGCGTCCCCCGTGAAGGCGTCGAGGTTGTAGCCCCCCACCCGCCGCATGACCTTCGGGTAGCGCGCCTCGATCTCGTCGGCCAGGTCGCGCGTCAGGCGCCGCACCGTCCGGTAGGCGTCCGCCTCGCGGCCCTCGCCCGCCGCGAGCGCCGCGACGGCCGCGTCGTTCTTCGCCTCGAAGCGGGTGACGGTCCCGTCGCTCAGCACGACCGTCATGGCGACGGTCTCGTCGACGGTCTTGCCGTACTTGATCGATCGCGTCCCGGCGCTGTTGTTCGCCACCATCCCCCCGACCGCCGCGCGGTTGGTGGTGCTCACGTCCGGCGTGAACTGCAGGCCCATCGGCGCGAGGTGGGCGTTGAGTTGGTCCCGCACGACGCCCGGCTCCACCGTCGCGGTGCCCGCCGCCTCGTCGACCTCCAGGATGCGCGTCAGGTGCTTCCCGACGTCCACGATCAACGCCCGCCCGATCGTCTGGCCCGCGAGGCTGGTGCCGCCCCCGCGCGGCACGATCGGCACGCGGTGCTTCGCGGCGAGCCGGACGACCTGAATCAGGTCGTCGCGGTCGGTGGGGATCGCGACGCCGTACGGTTCGATCTCGTACGGGCTGGCGTCGGTCGCGTACGCCGCGCGGGCGGGCGCGTCGAAGCGCACCTCCGCCGACGTCGTGGCGCGCAGGTCGCGCTCGAGCGCCACGAGGGCGGCGTCGCGCGCATCGGACGGTCCGCCGGGAGGCGGACCGGAGCGGGCGGGATCGGGATCCGGACGGCCGCCGGACCCGGAATGCACGGTCATGCCGGAGTATCGCACGCCCCCGTCCGGCGTTCCGGAGGCCGGCCCACGGCGCCTCAGGCGTCGTGCAGGTAGAGCGTCGCGACCGTCCGTGCGAAGCCCGCGTCGTCGAGGTGCCGGTACGCCGCGACCAGCGTCTCCAGCCGCCAACGCTGCACCAGGCCGGCCACGAGGGTGGCGGCGTCGTGCGGATCGACGGCGTCGGCGCGGAGCGCCCGCCCCCGCGCGTCGAGCAGCCCGACCTCCCGCAGGATCGCCTCGGCGCGGCGGCGGGCGCGCGCCGCGAGGTGGGGGGCGGATCCCCGCCGCAACGCGACGTACGTCCGGCGGACGTCGTGCAGCGTCGGGTAGCTCCGGGCGACCTCCAGCGCCTCCGCCTGCGCGTCCGCATCCAGGTCGAACCAGACGCGCTGCGCCCCGCGCAACCGGTCGCGCAGCGGCGCGTGCGCGTCGGCGGGGTCGGCGTCGGCGTCGTGCGGGATCGCCGTCAGGTGCAGCACGTCGGTCGGGTCGCCCTGCGGCGCGTGGCGGACGACGTCCGGCCCCGCCGGCG
>JAVLCF010000097.1 GCA_031581195.1 Trueperaceae bacterium
CCGGCGGGGGCGCGTCGGGGGCGGCCGGAAGCAGGGCCCACAACAACAGGTACCCGATCACCGCGATCCCCAGCGACAACGGCAGGACCAGCGCGAACAGGAGCCGCACGCGGGAGGACCGCGCGCCGGTGAACGCCGCGACCCCGCCGGCGATGCCGGCGATGCGGCGGTCGTCCCGCGACCGCGTCAGGCGCGCGTCGGTCCCCCCGGGCCGGCGGGCGCGACGCTGGTCGTGGGGGAGGACGTCGCGGCTCACGCCGCGCCCTCGCCGGCGTCGTCCACCGTCGGGATGGTGGGGTGCAGCGACGGGTCGCGCAACGCCGCGTGCACGCGCGCCTCGAAGGTACGGACGTCCACCCCCCCGTACGCGTCCGGCACGACCGCGAGGTGCCGCAACGCCTTCGCGTAGTTGCGGCGCCCCCCGCGCGGACTGCAGCCATCGCGGGCCTTGTGCAGCGCCGCCGCCAACAGGATCGTGCCCGCCAGGAAGTGCCGCTGGACCCCCGACGCGGCGAGCCACGCCGGCTCCAGCGCCTCGTGCGCATCCCAGTAACGGCCCGCCTCGAACAGGCTGCGCCCCTCGTTCCATGCCGCCGCGTCCTTCACGCTCGCGAGCGTACCCGTCCGCGGCGCCGGGGTAGCATCCCCGCATGACGCCCCCGCCCCCAGACCCCGTCCGGGATCGCGTCGTGGTCGCCGTGTCCGGCGGGTCCGGCGTGACGTACGCGTTCGACCTGCTCGAGCAGCTTCGGCCGGCCGACGTCGAGGTCCACCTCGTCGTCACCGCCGGCGCGAAGCAGGTGCTGCCCAGCGAAACCGACGCGACGCTGCACGACCTGCACGCCGCCGCCGACGTCGTCCACGACGACCGGGATCTCGGCGCGGCGATCGCGTCGGGCAGCTTCCGCTTCCGCTCCATGGCGATCGTGCCGTGCAGCGCCGGCACCCTCGCGAAGGTCGCGACCGGCTTCACCGACAACCTCGTCGCCCGCACCGCCCACGTCGCGCTCAAGGAACGCCGGCCGCTCGTCGCGGTCGTCCGCGAAGCGCCCTACTCGCGCCCGATGCTCGAGAACATGCTCAAGGCCCACGACGCCGGCACCCTGATCGTGCCGGCCTCCCCCGGCTTCTACCACCGCCCCGAGACCCTCGCCGACGCCGTCGGGTCGGTCACCGCCCGCGTCCTCGATCACCTCGGCGTCGCGCACGACCGCAGCCCCCGCTGGAAGGAGGGCGGGTGAGCGGCGACTGCGTCGGGCTCGTGCCCGCCGCCGGAGCCGGCCGCCGCTTGGGGCGCGGCCCCAAGGCGTTCGTCGAGGTCGCCGGCACGCCGTTGCTCGCGTACGCCGTCCGGACGCTCGCGGCGGTCTGCGACGACGTAATCGTGGCGGTCCCCGCCGACGCCGTCCCCGCCGCCCGCGCGCTCGTCCCCGCCGCCCGCGTCGTGGCCGGCGCCGCGACGCGGCAGGGGACCGTCGCGGCGCTCCTCGCGCAGGCCGACGCGCCGTACGTGGTCGTGCACGACGCCGCCCGCCCCCTCACCCCGACCGACGTGCTCCACCGCGCCCTCGACGCCGCGCGCGCCGACGGCGCCGCGACCGCCGCCCTGCCCGTCGCCGACACCCTCCACGACGTGGAGCGCGACGCCCCCGTCGCGCGCGACGCGTTGCGCGCCATCCAGACGCCGCAAGCGTTCGACGCCGACCTGCTGCGGCGCGCGCACGGGGCCGCCGACGGCGCGGAGGTGACCGACGACGCCGCTCTCGTGCGGGCGTTGCCGCACCCCGTCACCCTCGTCGACGGCAGCCCCTGGTCGCACAAGGTCACCCACGCCGCCGACCTCGCCTTCGTCGGGGCGCTCGCGCGCGCCCTCGACGGCGCCCCGCCCGCGTGAGCGGGGCCGCCACCGCCACCGTCTTCGCGCCGGGCAAGGTCAACCTCGGCCTCCGCGTCTCGGCGTTGCGGGGGGACGGCTACCACGAGATCGACACGCTGTTCGCCACCGTCGACGTCGGCGACGTCGTCCACGTCCGCCGCACCGGGCGTGGGGTGCACGGTCGGGTCGTCGACGCCCGCGAGGCGGAGGGCGGGGACGGGGGCGACGCCCCCCTCCCCGACCTGGCGGGCGGGAACCTCGCCGCCGACGCCGCCGCCGCCTGGCGGGCGGCGGCGGACCCAGGCGGGCTGGGCGTCGAGATCGTGCTCGAGAAACGCCTCCCCGTCGCCGCCGGCCTGGGCGGCGGCAGCAGCGACGCCGGCGCGGTGCTCCGCGCCCTGCAGGCGCTGGCGGGGCCCGACGCGCTGCCGGCGGACGCCCTGCAGGCCGTCGCGAAGGGCCTCGGAAGCGACGTCCCGTTCTTCGCGGCGGGGGTCGCCGCGGCGCGCGGGCGGGGGCGCGGCGAACGCCTCCGCCCGACCGACCTTCCGCCCCGCTGGGGCGTCCTGCTGCGCCCGCCGGTGGCGGTGTCGGCCGGGGAGGCCTACCGGGCGCTCGGGGGGTTCGGGCCCCCCATCGCCTGGGACGCCGTCCTCGAGGCGTGGGCGGCGGGCGGGACGCCGCGCTGGCGCAACGACCTCCAGCCGGGCGTCGGGACGCGGCACGCCCCCGTGCGGGCGGCGCTCGCCGCCCTCCGGAACGCGGAGCTCGGCGCCCCGATCCTGTCGGGGTCGGGCGCCACCTGCTTCGCGCTCGCGCCCGACGAGGCCGCGGCCCACCGTGCGGCGGACCACCTCGCGGGCGAGCACCCGGACGCCTGGGTGCGGGCCGTGCGGGTCCCCGCGCCGGACGCGCTCCGCGCGCCGACCCTCACGACGCCCTAGAGGATGTGTTCCTTGCCGGGGTTCGGAACCGGCTCGAGCGACGCGGGGTTCGTGCATCCACGCGCGTCCTGCCGCACGCGGGCCGCCGCCCACGCGCCGGCCTGCACGACGATCCGTCGAACGTGCGGGTCGTGGTACGTCGGGTAGGTCTCGTGCCCCGGACGGACGTACACGACGCGGCCGAGGCCCCGCCGCCACGTCGCGACGCTGCGGAAGACCTCGCCGCCCTGGAACCAACTCAGCATCAACAGTTCGTCCGGCTCGGGCACGTCGAACCGCTCGCCGTACATCTCCTCCTGCGCCAACTCCACGTACTCCGGGATGCCCTCGAGGATCGGGTGGTCGGGACGGAGATTCCACAGGCGTTCCTTCTCGTCCGCCTCCCGCCAGCGCAGCGTGCCGTGCGTGCCCAACACCCGCTGGAACACCTTCGACATGTGGCCCGAATGCAGCACGACCAAGCCCATGCCGGACAGCACCGCCTCGTGCACGAGGCGCGCCGCGTCGTCCGACACCTCCGCGTGCGCCTTGTGGCCCCACCAGAGCAGGACGTCGGTGTCCGCCAGGCGCGCCTCGCTCAGGCCGTGATCCGGCTCGCGCAGCGTCGCGGTCTCCACCGCGAAGCCGCCGCGCGCCTCGAACGCTTCGGCGAGGGCGCCGTGGATGCCGTTCGGGTACAGCGCCGCGACGCCGTCGTTCTCGATCTCGTGCAGGTACTCGTTCCAGATCAGGACGCGGGTGGGGGAGGAGTCGCTCATGCCTCCATCGTACCCGCGCCGCCGCGGTGGGGCGGGCCGGACCGCGGGTCGCGGCCCGGCCCGCCGCCGCTCAGGTCGGTTCGTCGGTCGTGGCGCCCTCCGCGGCGCTCCCCACCTGCCGCGCGTACTTCGCCATGACGCCGCGCACGTACCGCGGCGCGGGCGGCGTCCACGCCGCCCGGCGCGCGGCGAGCGTGGCGTCGTCGAGGTCGACGGAGAGGGTGTTCGTGTCCGCGTCGATCGTCACGAGGTCGCCCTCCTGCAGCAACCCGATCGTGCCCCCGACCGCCGCTTCCGGCGCGACGTGCCCGACGACGAGGCCGTACGTCCCGCCCGAGAAGCGCCCGTCGGTCACGAGCCCCACCGCGTCCCCCAAGCCCCGACCGATGATGGCGCTGGTCGGCGACAACATCTCGCGCATGCCGGGACCACCGCGTGGGCCCTCGTTGCGGATCACGACGACGTCGCCCTCCCGGATCGCGTCCTCCAGGATCGCCGCCATCGCCGCCTCCTCGGATTCGTAGACGCGGGCGGGACCGGTGATGCGGGTGGTCTTCAGGCCGCTGGTCTTCGCGACGGCGCCCTCCTCGGCGAGGTTGCCCTTGAGGATCGCGAGGTGCCCGTGGGGGTACTTCGGTGACGCGAGCGGCCGGACGACGTCCTGGCCCTCCGGCGGGGTGGCGGGGACGTCCGCGAGGGTCTCCGCGATGGTCCGCCCCGTGACCGTCGGCAGGTCGCCGTGCAGGAGGCCCGCCTCGAGCAGCATCTTCATCACGAGCGGGATCCCCCCGACCCGGTGCAGGTCCACCGTGACGTAGCGGCCCGACGGCTTGAGGTCCGCGAAGTGGGGCGTGGTGCGGCGCAACCGCTCGAAATCGTCGATGTCGAGCTCGACCTCCGCCGCCCGGGCGGCGGCGAGGAGGTGCAGCACCGCGTTCGTGCTGCCCCCGACCGCCATCAACACCCGAATCGCGTTCTCGAACGCTTCGCGCGTCATCATCCGGCGGGCGTTGCGGCCCTCGCGGACCGCCTCGACCAGCACCTCGCCGCTCTCCGCCGCGCTGCGCGCCTTCTCCGGGTGCTCCGCCGCCATCGTCGAGGAGTACGGCAACGCCAACCCCATCGCCTCGAAGACGCTCGACATGCTGTTCGCGGTGTACATCCCGCCGCAACTGCCGTTCCCGGGGCAGGCGTGCGTCTCGACCGCCTTCAGGGTCTCGAGCGGAATGCGGCCGGCGGCGTGCTGCCCGACCGCCTCGAAGACGCTGACGATCGTGAGGTCCTCGCCGTCCAGGTGCCCCGGCTCGATGGTGCCGCCGTAGACGAACACCGCGGGGAGGTCGAGGCGCGCCATGGCGATCAACGCCCCCGGCATGTTCTTGTCGCACCCGCCGACCGCCAGGATGCCGTCCAGCGACTGGCCGAGGCAGACGGTTTCGATGCTGTCGGCGATCACCTCGCGCGACATGAGGCTGGCCTTCATGCCCTCCGTCCCCATGCTGATGCCGTCGCTGATCGTGATGGTGCCGAACGTCTGCGGCATGCCGCCCGCGGTGCGGACGGCGCCGTCGGCGGCGTCCGCGAGGGTTCCGAGGCCGGCGTTGCAGGGCGTGATGGTGCTGTGGGCGTTAGCGATGCCGACGATCGGCTTGTCGAAATCGTCGTCCTCGAACCCGACCGCGCGCAACATCGCGCGGTTCGGGGCCCGCGACGTGCCCTGCGTCACGGCTCGGCTGTGGCGGTTGGCGGGGCGGGAGGGGTCGGACATGGCGGTCTCCTGTCGGGACGGACGCGGCCCCCGTGGGGCGCGGGGTCGGGGGGTCAGGGGGCGGTCGGGGCGGAGGTCGCGACGTCGAGCGCGTCGACGACGGCGTCACGGAACGCCGTCGTGCCGCGCGTCCCCCCGAGGTCGCGGGTCGGGTCGTCCGCCAGGGCGCGCCGCACGGCGGCGTCGAGGGCGTCGGCGGCGGCGGGCGCGTCGAGGGCGTGGCGCAGCATCATCGCGGCGCTCGCGAGCATCCCGACGGGGTTCACGAGGTCGTGGCCGGCGATGTCGGGGGCGCTGCCGTGCACCGGTTCGAACAGGCCGACGTCGCCGCCGAGGCTGGCGGACGGCAGCAGGCCCAGCGAACCGGGGAGGACCGCCGCGAGGTCGCTGAGGACGTCCCCGAACAGGTTGCCGGTCAGGATCACGTCGAAGGCGGTCGGTTCCGACGCCAGCTTCATCGCGGCGGCGTCGACGTACGTGTGCTCGAGGGCGACGTCGGGGTACTCCGTCTCCCGCACGCCGGTCACGACGTCGCGCCAGAACTGCGAGACGTCGAGGACGTTGGCCTTGTCGACGCTCGTCACGGTCGCGCCGCGACCGCGGGCCGCCTCGAACGCGACGCGGGCGATGCGTTCCACCTCGGGGCGTTCGTAGACCATCGTCGATACGCCCCGCGTCGCGTCGGCGTGGCTGGGGGTCCCGAAGTAGATCCCCCCCGTCAACTCGCGCACGATCAGCACGTCCGTCCCCCGCGCCACCTCCGGCTTGAGGGGGCTCAACGCCTCGAGGCCCGGATGCACGACGACGGGGCGGAGGTTCGCGAACACCCCGAGGTGCGCGCGGAGCGCCAGCAGGCCGGACTCGACCCGCTGCTCGCGCGGCAGCGCGTTCCAGGGGTGGTCCTGCGGACCGCCGACCGCGCCGAGCAGCACCGCGTCGACGTCCGCGAGGGCGTCGCGCGTGACGGCGGGGAACGGCTCGCCGTGCGCGTCGATCGCCGCGCCCCCGAACGGGCGTTCGGTGAACGCGAACGTCATCCCGACGCGCGGCGCGAGCGCCTCCAGCACGGCGCGCGCGACGTCGGTCACCTCCGGCCCGACGTAGTCGCCGGGGAGCAGCGCGACGCGGGTCGCCGCGCCGCTCACGCGCCCGGCTCCGCGGGGAGGTAACCGAGGTCGCGCGCGACGCGCTCGACGTCGTCGCCGGCGGCGAGCAGGTCGCCGAGCGGATCCCACCGGCCCTCCAGCAGCGCGCCGTGCGCGCCGTCGGGCAGGGTGGCGGGGAAGACCCGGTCGCCGGCCCGCACCTCGCGGTTCGCGACGTCGACCACCACCTCGGTCGCGGGCTCGCTCGCCACCGTCGCCTTCAGCACCGCGAGGTCGTCGGCGTCGAGGGTGACGCACGGCATGCCGAGCGTCGTGGCGTTGCCGAAGAAGATCTCCGCGAAACTCCCCGCCACGATCGCGCGGAAGCCGGCCTTGTGGATCGATTGCGGCGCGTGCTCGCGGCTGGAGCCGCTGCCGAAGTTGACGCCGCTGATCAGGATCGTGGCGCCGCGCGCCTCCGGCGCGTCGAGCGGGTGGCCCTTGGACGTCCCGTCCGCCTCGAAGCGCTCGTCGTGGAACAACGCCGGGCCGAGGTCGTCGAACGTCACGCACTTGAGGAAGCGCGCCGGGATGATGCGGTCGGTGTCGATGTCGTCGCCGGGCACCACGACGGCGGTGCCGCGGACCTCGGGGATGGGCGGCAACGCGCTCATGCCGGCACCCCGTCCGCCGCGCCGAACACCTCGCGCGCGTCGGCGATCTCGCCGGTGACGGCGGCCGCCATCACCATGACGGGGCTCATGAGGACGGTGCGTCCGGTGGGGCTGCCCTGCCGGCCCTTGAAGTTGCGGTTGGAGCTGCTGGCGCACAGTTGGTCGCCCTCGAGCTTGTCGGGGTTCATCGCGAGGCACATGCTGCAGCCCGCCCCCCGCCACTCGAAGCCGGCGTCGATGAAGATCCGGTCGATCCCGCGCTTCTCGCACTCCGCCTTCACCCACTGCGAGCCCGGGACCGCGATCGCTTCGACCCCCGGCGCGACGGTGCGGCCCTCCAGCACCCGGGCGGCCTCCAGAAAGTCGCTGAGGCGCGCGTTCGTGCAGCTCCCGAAGAAGGCGACGTCGATCTTTCGGCCGCGGATGGGGGCGCCCGGCTCGAGCTGCATGTGCTCGAGCGCCTCGCGGATCGAGGTGGCCTCCGCCGCGTCCTCCGCGTCGGCGGGGTCGGGCACCGGATCGGCGATCGAGACGCCCTGCCCGGGGTTGATGCCCCACGTCACGGTCGGCGCGATGTCGGCCGCGTCGATGACGACGACGTCGTCGTACGGGGCTCCCTCGTCGCTCGCCAACGCCCGCCAGCGCTCCACGGCGGCGTCCCACGCCGCCCCCTTCGGGGCGTAGGGGCGTCCCTCGAGGTACGCGAACGTCGTTTCGTCGGGGTTGACGTACCCGCACCGGGCGCCGCCCTCGATCGACATGTTGCACACCGTCATGCGTTCCTCCATTCCCATGGCGTCGAACACGTCGCCGGCGTACTCGTACGCGTACCCGATCCCCCCCTTCGCGCCGAGCGTCTTGATGATGTGCAGGATGACGTCCTTGGCGTACACGCCGGGGCGCAGCGTGCCGTTCACCTCGATGCGGCGGACCTTGAGTTCGTTCATCACCATCGTCTGCGTCGCCAGCACGTCGCGGACCTGGCTGGTGCCGATCCCGAAGGCGATCGCTCCGAAGGCGCCGTGCGTGCTCGTGTGGCTGTCGCCGCACGCGATCGTGGTGCCCGGTTGGGTGATGCCCTGTTCGGGACCGACCATGTGCACGATGCCCTGCCGCCCGGTGGTGACGTCGAACAGTTCGATGCCGTGCGCCTCGGTGTTCCGGCGCAGCTCGCGGATCATCTGGTCGGCGATCGGGTCCTCGAACGGCTCGACGAGGCTGTGGGTCGGCACGATGTGATCGACGGTCGCGAAGGTCCGCTCGGGCATGCGGACCCCGAGCCCGGCGTCGCGCAGCATCCCGAACGCTTGGGGGCTGGTGACCTCGTGAATGAGGTGCGTCCCGATCAAGAGTTGCGTGCGGCCGCCCCCGAGGTCGCGGACGGTGTGGGCGTCCCACACCTTCTGGTAGAGGGTCTTCGGGGGCGAGGCGGTCGAGGGGTCGCTCATGCGGGGGCCTCCTGGACGGG
>JAVLCF010000098.1 GCA_031581195.1 Trueperaceae bacterium
GGGGGGCCTGCGCGGCGGCGCGCGCGACGAGGTCGGCGGGGGGGAGCACGGGGGTCGGGAGGGTGCGCCGGACGTGGGTCTCGAGGGTCGCGAGGTCGGCGAGGCGGGCGGCGGCGGCGCCCTCGTGCGGCTCGCGGGCGAGGGCGGTGGGGGGCAGGTCGGCGTGCCAGGCGGCGAGGAGGGTGCGGGTGGCGGCGTCGGCGAAGCCGGGGAGGTCGGCGACGGTG
Organism: Trueperaceae bacterium; assembly: GCA_031581195.1. Taxonomy (NCBI): domain Bacteria; kingdom Thermotogati; phylum Deinococcota; class Deinococci; order Trueperales; family Trueperaceae; species Trueperaceae bacterium. The sequence continues at coordinate 228 of JAVLCF010000098.1, forward strand.
CGCAACGCCGGGAGGGCGTCGGTCTCGAGGGTGCGTACGGCCGTGCGGACGTCGGCGGCGGTCGCGACGCGCAGGAACCCGCCGGCGAGGTGGGCGGCGAGCGTCTCGAGGGTGAGGACGCGGTCGCCGAGCGCGCCGGCGCGGGCGAGCGCCGCCTGGGTGGCCCGCCAGGCGGTGGGGTCGTCGACGACGTGGGTGCGGCGGTGCAACGGCACGCGGGCCTCCGTTCCGGCGCCGGGGGGCGCGAGGGTTCGAGGGTGCCCCCCACGCGCGACGGGGAGCGTCGCAGAGGGGGCGGGGTCCCATTCATCGTGCCACGCCCCACCCCCGTCGATTCGTGGGCGTGGGAGGGGGTGGGTCGGACGGGCGGCGACGGGGGGCGTCCGCGTCGCGTGGGGGCCGGACGCCCCCTCGGCCCGTCGCTGCGACGCGCGTGGATCCGCGCTAGGCCTCGCCGTACGCGAACATCTCTTGCAGGATGCGCGCCACGTCGCGTGCGTGGGCTTCGGGCAGCACGCCCAGACGTCGGACCAATCGGGCCTTGTCCACGGTCCGGATCCGATCCAGTACGACCTGACCCCGTTTCCGCTGAAAGGTGAGGTCCACGCGTGTCGGGTAGGGGCGCTGCGTGGAGGTCATCGGCGCGATCATCACCGTGCGCACGTGCCGGTTCATCTCGTCCGGCGAGACGACGACGCACGGTCGCGTCTTCTGCATCTCCGACCCCTGCGTGGGGTCGAGGTTCACCAGGTGGATCTCGTACCGGCGGACCTGCTTCACCAGGTCCAGTCGTCGGAATCGACGTCGGGCTCGACGCCGTCGGGGAGGACGGGCGCGTCGTCGCCGGCGGCGGCCATCGTTTCGAAGGCCGCACCCCACCCCGCGCGCACGCCTCGCGTCGGCTCGAGGACGACGGCGCCGTCCTCGACCCGCATCTCGAGCTCGTCGTGGAACCCGCATTCCTTGATCACCGAAGCGGGGATGCGGACCCCCCTCGAGTTACCGATCCTGACCAACTTGACCTTCATGACGACCCCTCCGAACGTATGCACATTGTACACACGTTTGCGCGTTCGCGCGTTCGCGTGCATCGGGGGTCGCTACGAGGGGCGGGCCTCGCGACGCCGGTGCGTCCCCAAGGGCGGGGGCGCGCACGCCACGCCCCGCGGGCGACGGGGAGCGTCGCAGGGGGGGCGGGGACCCCGTCATCGTGCCACGCCCCACCGATCGCGCTGCGTGCGACGCCGTCCGTCGCATGGGGGGTCGAGACTCGGTCTTCCCTCGCGGCGGACCGACCCGCGGTCCGCGCCGGGGGCGCCCCGACGGGCGCGACCGCGGTCCCGATGCGGACGCGGGAAGGGACGGCCATGGAGGACGCAGACCGCCGAGCGACGGGGGGTGCGGGGCGCGGCGCGCTCCGCGTCGACGCGGAGGCGCGCGCGGCGCTTCTCGCGGTGCACGAGCGGCTTCGGATCGACGACGCGTGGACCGCGTGGCACGCCGACGGCTTCACCTGGTGGGCGCACCGGCTCGCGCAGCGCATCCGCGTCGAGGGGCCCCACGACGTCGGCGGGCGCCCCACGTACTGGGCGTCGTTCGAGACCGCGACGCTGCGCGGGGTGGTCCCCGCCGCCGGCGATGATCGCGCCCTTCGGACGTCGGTCGCGCGGCTCAACCGCGCGGCCCACCTCTACGAGATCCACCTCCGCGGGGGACGCCTCGGGGTGCGCGGCCGGGTGTTCTTCCGGCCGGAGACGCGCGCGTTCCGCGCGCGCCTGCTGGCCGACCGCGCGCTGTTGGCCGTCACCTGGGCCGAACGCCAGGCGGACGCCCTCGTCGCCGGCGCGCACCGGCTCGGCCTCGCGGAGGGCGTCGCGGTGGACGCCGTCCCGGTCCCGGGGCGCGGTCCGCGTCCCGACGCCGACGCGATGCTGGGCGCGGTCGACGCGGTCTTCCTCCCGCTCGGCCGGGAGGCCCCCCGCACCGCGGGCGCGACCGACCTGCGCGCCGCCGCCGACGTCCTCGCCGGGGCGGCGGACCGCGTCGGCGGCGACCCCGCCGAGGGCGCCGTCGACGCGACCCTGCGCGAGGGCGACCTCGTGGCACGCGTCACGCTGCACGCCCAGGCCGACCACCCCGGCCTGGGGCGCGGGATGCTCGCCCGCGTGCACCTCCGCCCGCCCGCCCTCGACGGCGCCGCACCGGGGTCCGACGCGGCGCACGACGCGGCGCTCGACGCGTGCGCGACGTTGAACGAGGCGAGCTGGTCGATGCCGTGGCCGGTCCTGCACGTCGGCGCGTGGACGCCCGACCGCGACGCGGTCGAGGGCGTCGCCTACGCCACCTTCCACCCCAACGCCACGCTCGTGCCCGGCGTCGCGCACGCCCTGGCGTACGACGCGCTGGGGCGCATCCGGTTCGCGCATCCACTGCTGGTCGGGCGGGCGTCCGGCGACGTCAACTGACGTGGGGGCCCCGCCGGGCGAGGGCCGGCGGCCTTCGACGGGCGGTCAGTAGGGGATCGCGACGCCGGTCTCGTCGAAGAACCCGCCGGACTGCGCCGGTTCGAGGGCGTCGAGCACGCCGATCAGGTTCGCGGCCGCCTCGTCGGGGTCGTAGCTGGTGTGCCCGCCCGCCCCGAACGGGGCCGACAGCTTCGATTCGACGTGCCCGGGGTGCAGCGCGACGCAGATCGAGCCCTTGGCCTTGCGGCCGAGCTCCGCGGCGGCGCTGCGCACGAGCGCGTTGAGGGCGGCCTTGCTGGCGCGGTAGCCGTACCAACCACCGATCGTGTTCTCGCTCAGGCTCGCCGCGCGCGCCGACAGCGTCGCGAACACGACCCGTCCGTCGCGCGGCAGCAGCGGCAGGAAGTGCTTCATCACCAGCGCCGGTCCGATCGCGTTCAGGTCGAACGCCTTGGCCAGCTTCGCGCGGTCGAGGTGCCGCCAGGTCTTCTCGGGGCGTTGGTCCTCGTCGTGCAGGAAGCCGGTCGCGTCGATCACCAGGCGGACCGGGAGGCCGGTCCCCTTGGCGGCCTCCGCGGCCGCCTGGATCGTGGTCTCGTCGGTCAGGTCGAGGCGCGGCTCGCCGGTGCGCGAGAGCCGCAGCACCTGCGCGAAGCGCGGGTCCTGCTCCAGGCGGTCGGCCAACGCCCCTCCGATCGCGCCGGACGCGCCGACGACGACCGCGAGGCCTCCGGGTTCGAACGTGCTCGCATCGCTCATGCCGCCAGGGTACGCGCGGGTGGGGCGCGCACTCCGTAAGCGGGCACGGCAAACGGCCCGCCCTGGAGGGCGGGCCGAAGTCTCGTGCCGTCGGGGGGTGCGGGCGGCGGCGTTACTCGAACAGCGTGGCGCGGGTCGGCACGTCGGTCGCCTCGCTCGCCTCCCCCGCCCCGAGGAGACCGGCGTCCTGCCCGGCGGACCCGCGCTGGGCGGCGTCGCCGTCGCCGCCCCAGCAGAACAGGTCGCCCTGCTTCAGGGCGCAGGTGGTGGCGTCGAGCGAGAGGGCGATCGCGTCGACGCCGTCGTTCCCGAAGCCGGCGGGCCCCGCGTCGACCTCGACCGGGGCCGTGCGGTCGACGTTGCTGCCGTCCCCGAGCTGCCCCTGCTCGTTCGCGCCCCAACAGTAAACCGACCCGCCCTCGAGGGCGCACGTGTGGTTCCAGCCGGTGTCGATGGCGGTCACGTTCGTGTTCGTGAACGTCCCCGTCGGGCTCACGAAGACCGGTTCGGTCGCGTCGATAGGGGCCAAGTCCCCGAGCTGACCCCGGTCGTTGCGACCCCAGCAGTAGACGCTGCCGTCCTCGATCGCGCAGGTGTGGCGCGATGCGCTGATGGCGGTGACGTTCGCGTTGTCGAAGTCGGTGGTGCTCGCGACCCGGGTGGGCGTGTTCACGTCGTACGTCGTGCCGGTGCCGAGGGTGCCGCGGGCGTTGTTCCCCCAGCAGAACACCGAGCCGTCCTCGAGGGCGCAGGCGTACGGCGAACCGGACGACCCGGCGGTTCCGGAGAAGCCGGCGTCGACCGCCGTGGCGTTCGCGTTGGTGAAACCGTCGGTGGCGCTGACGGCGACCGGGACGATGCTGGCGTTCGTGGTGCCGTCCCCGAGGGCCCCGGGGACGTCGTTGATGCCGTTGAAGCCCCAACAGAAGACCGACCCGTTCTCGATCGCGCAGGTGAGGGGGCGGTACGCGGTCCCCGGCTGGATCGCGACGTCGGTGACGGACGTGTTGGCGAAGCCGGCGCCGGCGTTCGCGACGACCGGCGTGGCGCGCGTCACCGCGACGGTGAAGAAGTCGTCCGGGCCGCCCACGCCCACGCCGAGCTGCCCGTCATAGTTCTGGCCCCAGCAGTACACGGTGCCGCCCTCCAGGACGCAGCTGTCCTGCTCCCCGAGGGCGAGATCGGTCGGGGTCACCGCGCCGAAGCCGTCGCTGCCCGACACCGTGACCGGCGCGTACGTCACGCCGGTCCCCGGCCCGTCGGGGCTTCCGAGCTTCCCGGAGGGCCGCGCGTCGGCCCCCCAGCAGGCGAGCGTGCCGTTGTCGACCGCGCAGGCGTGGTCGAGCCCCAACGCCACCGCGGAGAGGTCGGGGGGCGGGGGGAACGCCGGCTTTTCCGCCTCCGTCCAGTCATCGTTGGAGTTGTCGTCGAACGAATCGCGCTGCGAGACGTTCGCGACGTCCCAGCCGGAGAGGTCCTGGTCGAAGTCCGTGGGGGTCAGGGCCGTCCCTTTGAACATGGCGGCCATGCTCTCGACGTTGCCGACGTCCCAGCCGGAGATGTCCTGGTCGAACGCGGTGGCGCGCTGGAACAGACCGGTCATGTTCGTCACGCTGGACGTGTCCCAGCCCGAGAGATCGAGGTCGAACGACTCTGCTTGGTTGAACGTTTGCGCCATGTTCGTCACGTTCGACGTGTCCCACTGCGTCACGTCGGACGGGACGTGCGTGGCGAACTGGAAGGCGTACGAGAGGTCGGTCACGGTGTCGGGCAGGTCGGTGGGCAGCGACGCGAGGGTCGCGTCCGCCTTGAGGAACGCCCCGCGGAGGCCGGTGATGCCGAGATCGCCGAACGACGTGATCGACGCGAGGCCGACGTTCACCTCGTTCTCGAGCGTCCCGAAGTTCTCGAGGTAGGGGGCCGGGCCCGCGTCGGCCTGGATCCGAATCGTCTTGACGCCGCCCGTGGCCCATTGGCACCCGAGGGTCGTGACGGGCGTCTCCGCGGGGGCCCCGTACACGGTTTGGCAATTGTCCGCGCCTTCGCCCCAATCGACGGTGACGCGCAGCTGTCCGCTCGTCTGTAGCGCCACGGTGTCCGAGGCGCTCAGCTCGACGGTGGTGAGGACCATCGGGTCGAGCGGGGGCGCACCGCCCCCCCCTCCGCCCGGGGGCGGGGGGGCCGGTGCCTCGATCGCGACGTCGACCAGGGCGAACGTCGTCGTGAGGGTTTCGCCGGTGCCGAAGGTGTTGTCGAGCGTGACGGTGCCGGTGATCGTCACGGTCCCCGCGTTTTGCGCGATCGTCAGCTGGCGGTTCTCCGCGGTCGTCCCGCCGCCGGCGAACCCGTCGTCGGGGGCCGTGAAGAGGTTGTACTCGACCTCGCCGATCCCTTGGCTCGGGTCGCCCAGCACAACCAGGCTGCGCGTGCCGTTCGGCAGCGGGGGGAGCGGGATGGAGTAGCGGTCGGCGCCCGCGATGTAGGTGACGGCGTCCACCGTGATCGCCTCGCCGCCGATGGTCACGACGCCGCTCGTGGGGGTGGGGGCGGCGTCGCCCCCGCCGGGGTCGGGCCGGGCGGCGTCGTCGGCGACGTCCTGCACGCCGTCGAGGGTGGCGAGGTCGGACGGGTCGTCGGTGGCGGCGAGCGCGGCGAGGAACTCGTCGAGGTTGCCGTCGTGCACGCCGGTGATCCCGAGGTCGTCGAGGCGCTCGACGGTGAGGCGGGGGTCCGCCGAGCCCGTCACCGCGGTCGCGACGAGGGCGTCGGCGGTGCCGGCGCGCTCGGCGAGTGCGGCGTACGTCGCGACGTCGTCGGGGTCGGCGGACCGCAACGCGTCCGCGAACAGCGCCCGCTTCGTCGCGCTCGCGGGGTCGTCGAGGAGCCCGTCGAACCCGAGGGCTGCGAGCTGTTCGGCGGAGAGCGTGCCGGTGCCGGTCTCGACGACGGCGAGGAGGGCGGCGTGGGCGTTCACGATCGCCTGGAGGGTGGGCGCGTCGGCCTGCGCGGCCGCGCCGCGCGCCACGAGGACGGCGGTCACGACGTCGACGTTGGTCGCGTCCACGCCGCTCACGCCGGCGGCGGCGAAGGCGTCGACGTCGAGGGTGGTGGGGTCCTGCGCGCCGAACAGGGTCCCGGCGTACGCGAAGGCGTCGGCACCGTCGAACATGTCGGTCGTGTCGGCCCCGTCGGCCAGGGTCCAGTCGAGGGGGGCGTCGGTCCCGGACGGTGCGCCGTTGTTGAAGGTGCGTGCACCCTGGAAGGCCCGGGTCAGGGTCGTGACGTTGCGGACGTCCCAGCCGGAGAGGTCCTGGTTGAAGGTCGTGGCGCCCTTGAAGGCGTCGCCGAGGTCGTCGACGGTGCTCGGGAGGGTGTCGGGGACGGCCTTGAGGTTCTCCGCCCCGCGGAAGGCGCCCGCGAGGCGGGTGAGGCCGACGTCGCCGAAGCTGCGGACCGCTTGGATCGCGTCGGCGTCGGGGTAGCCCTCCGCGCCGTTGCCGAACTGCTCCAGTGCGGGGCCGGTCTCGGGGATGGCGGTCACGGTGACGGTCTTCGTCGTGGCGGCGCCGTCCTCGACGTCGTACGCGCACGTCACGTTGCCGGCCTCGCGGACGGCGTCGGGGCAGTCGCGGGCGCCCTCGTCCCAATCGACGACGACGTCGACGACGTCGCCGCGCAGCGGCAGCGTCGCGGTGGGGGTGTCGGCGTCGACGACGACCTCGACCTCGAGGGGGGCGCGCGTCGACGCCTCGACCGGGGCGTCGCTCGGTCGCAGACCGCACGCGGCGAGGACGAGGCCGAGGCTTGCAACGGCGACGAGCAGGCGGGGCGTGTGCATGGTGAGGCCTCCCGGAGAACCTCCGGCCGAGCGGGGAACTCGTGCCGGCGTCACGTTCCCCGTCACGGTAAAGAAGGCCGTGCCTGACGCGGTGTAGCGATTCCGCTACGTCGTGGACGCGTCGGGGGTGGACTGGGTGGGGGTGCCGTGGGCTCAGGGGGCGGGCACGCGCCCCACGAGGACGTGCCAGTCCTCGCCGCCACGGTGCCCGACGGCCAGGTGGTACCCGGTCAGCGTCGCGCCGACGTCCTCGAGCTCGCGCTCGAGGGGCCCGACGGTCGTGCGGACGGTGCCGCCCGCCCGCGCCGGGCGGGCGATCAGGACCAGCCGCCCCCCGGGCGCGGCGACCTCGCGCGCGGCGAGGATCATCTCCCCCAGGAGCGCGGCGTACCCCTCGGGGCCGGCGACCTCGTCGTCGCCGCGGTCGCGCGCCCACGCGTCGTACGTCGGCGGGTGGAGCACCACCAGGTCGGCGCAGCCGGGCCGGAGGCCGTCCCCCCACCGGGGGGCGGTGGCGTCCATGCGGTGCACGAACGGCGCGCCCGGGTCGACGTCCGCCGACCAGCTGGGCAGGCCGCGGCGTTGCGCGACCCGCGCGACGGTGCCCGGACCGGCGGTGAGGTCCACCAGCCGCTCGCCCGGCACCGCGTAGCGCGCGAGGATCGCGTCCACGACGTCGGGGTGGAGGATCTCCCCGCCCGGCGCGGCCCCCGCGGGCGCGGGGAAGCGCCAAACGTCGCCCGCGGGTCCGGGCCCGGGGTCGGGGGCCGGGGCGGCGGGCAGCCAGCCGTCCTCCGGCGCGACGTTCGGCGCCTCCCGTTCGAGGCGGACCCGCTCCAGGGCGCGCCCCACGCGCTGGCCCCACGTGCCGGGCGCGCCGGCGGCGCGGTCGGCCTCGGCGCGCGCGAGGGCCGCCTCGCGGACCTCGGTGGCCTCGCGCGCCAGGCGGCGCGCGACGGTCAACGGGAGGCCGCGGCGGACGAGCGCCACGACGTCGTCCGGCCAGCCCCCGAGCGACAGCAGGTGGTTGCGGGCGTAGCTGGGGCCGATCGCCAGATCGGTCAGGACGCCCCGGACCTCCGGCGCCTCCGCAAGCCGTCGGGGGCGAAGGAGGGCGTAGAGGCGCGTCCGGGTCGCCGCCGGCGTGGGCGTGCCGAGAACCGCCGCGGCGCGGGCCAGGAGGGCGTCGTAGAGGTCGGCGGGGTTGCGGGGCACGCCCGCATCCTGCCACGCC
>JAVLCF010000099.1:0-5497 GCA_031581195.1 Trueperaceae bacterium
CGCCGGCGGTGTACCGCGGCGGGGGGGCGCCGGCCGCCAGCCGCTGGCTATTGGCGACCCCGCAGTTCGAGCGGATCGGGCCGCTGCTGATGCGGCAGTTGGGCGGCCCGCGGGGCGAGAGCCTGCTGCGCGCGGCGTACGCCGACCCCGACCGGCTGCCGCCGGAGGTCCTGGAGGCCTCCCGCGCCGCCGTGAACGTCGACGCCTGGGACGTCGCCCTGTGGGAGCTCGTGAAGGCCAGCCGCGCGACCGACGTCGGCGAGCGGTTGGGGAATGTTCAGGTCCCGGTGCAGGTGGTGACCGGGGCGGCGGACCCGGTCGTGCCGCCCGAGGAATCGCGCCGCGTCGCGGACGCCCTCCCCGACGCGACGTGGACGGCGATCCCCGACTGCGGGCACGCGCCCCACGAGGCGTGCCCGGAACCGGTCCTCGCGGCGGTGCGCGCGGCGCTCGACGGGACGGCCCCCGGCCCCCGCTAGGGCGGGCGACGCCCGCCGCCCGCGGGGGGCGGTGGTAGCCTGCCGGCATGGATTTCGATTACGCACTGCTCAAGGAGTTGTCGGAAACGCCGGGGATTCCCGGCCGCGAAGAGGGGGTCCGCGAGCGCGTCCGCGCGGCGCTCGAGGGCCTCGACGTCGCGAGCCGGGTCGACGCGATGGGGAACCTCATCGTCGAGACCGCCGGGGCGGAGGGCGCCCCGAAGGTCATGGTGGCGGCCCACATGGACGAGATCGGGTTCGTCGTCTCGCACGTCGGGGACGACGGCTTCCTGCGCCTGCAGCCGCTCGGGGGGTTCGACGCCCGCAACCTGTTCGCGCGGCAGGTCCTCGTTCACCCGCGCGGCGGGACGCCGCGCGTCGGGATCCTGAACCCCGCCGTGAAGCCGGTGCACGTCGCGGGCCCCGACGACAAGACCAAGGTGCCCGAGCTGTCGGAGTTCGCCGTCGATCTCGGGTTGGACGCCGACGCCGTGAAGGCGGAGGTCCGGGTCGGCGACATGGTGACGCTGCACCAGACGTTCCAGGACCTCGGGGACGTCGTGACCGGCAAGGCGCTCGACAACCGCGCCGGCGTGTGGGTCCTGATCGAGACGCTCCGTCGCCTCGAGGCGCCCGCCGTCCGGGTGCGCGCGGTCTTCAGCGTGCAGGAGGAGGTCGGCCTGCGCGGCGCGACGAGCAGCGCGTTCGGGGTGGCGCCCGACGTCGGCATCGGGCTCGACACGACCCTCGCGGTCGATACGCCCGGGACGCCCGACCACCAGGCGGTCACCCGCCTCGGGGACGGCGTCGCGCTGAAGGTGATGGACTCGTCGATGGTGTCGCACGGGTGGCTGCTGGACCGCATGGCGGACCTCGCGACCCGCCACGACCTCCCCCACCAGTACGAGGTGCTGCCGCGCGGCGGGACGGACGGCGGCGCGATGCAACGCAGCCGCGAGGGGGTCGCCACCACGACCGTGTCGCTGCCGACGCGCTACATCCACACCGTCGCGGAGATGGAGCACAAGCGCGACCTCGAGGCCGCCGTGCGGCTGTTGGTGGCGTTCCTGCAGGACGAGCACGCCGCCCTCGCGCCGAGCGCCTGACGGCACGTGCGCGGGACCCGGAGGGCACGATGCGCATCGGGGTCCTGAGCGACGTCCACGCCAACCTCCCGGCGTTGCGCGCAGCGCTCGCCGCGCTGGACGGTGCGCAGGTCGACGCGACCCTGTGCCTCGGGGACGTCGTCGGGTACGGACCGCACCCCAACGAAACGATCCGCCTCCTGCGCGAGCGGGAGGTGACGTGCACGCTCGGGGGTGCCGACGCCCGCGTCGCCTTTCCCGTCGGGGAGGCCGACGCGCCCCGCGCGGGGGTGGCGGACGCGACGTTGGCGTGGACGCGCGACGTGCTCGAGCCCGCCGCGTTGGCGTGGTTGCGGGAGCGCCCCACGCAGGTGCGCCTGCGTACGCCCGGCGGCTGCGTCCGCGCGGTGCACGGGCGGGTGGGCGACCCGTGGCGGCGGCTGGACGTGCGCGCGACGCCGCAGGAGCTCCTGCGGACGTTCGACGCGGTCGGCTGTCCGGTCCTGGCGTTGGGGGGACGGCACGTCCCGTACGTCCGCACGCTCGACGGGAAGCTGGCGGTCGACCCGGGGTCGGTCGGGCTGTCGCTGAACGGCGAGCCCGGCGCGGACTACGCGGTCCTGGACGTCCGCGAGGGGGACGCCACCGCGCAGCTCGGGAAGGCCGAGTACGACGTCGAAGCGGTCGCCTTCGACGTGCTGGGGTGGGGCCTGCCGGCCGCCGTCGCCGACGCGGTACGGGAGGGCCGCTTGGCGCCCGACGCCACCGAACGGGGGCGCGGGTCGGCCGCGCCGGAGGGGGACGACTGACGCCCTCCGACGCGCGAGGCGGGGGGCTCGGTCGGGGTCGCTCGGGCGGGGTCGCTCAGGCGCCCTCGCGGGTGAGGGCCAACGCCCACGCTTCGCCGCCCCCGATGCAGATCGACGCGACGCCCCGCCGGGCGTCCGCGACGCGGAGGGCGTTCAGGAGCGTCACGACGATGCGGGCGCCGGACGCGCCGATGGGGTGCCCCAGCGCGATGGCGCCCCCGAGCACGTCGACCTTCTCGGCGGGGAGGTCGAACGCCTCCATCGCGGCGAGCGGGACGACGGCGAACGCCTCGTTGATCTCGTAGCGCTCGACGGACGCCGGCGTCCAGCCGGTCCGCTCGAAGAGGGTGCGCATCGCCGCGACCGGGGCGGTGGTGAACCAGGTGGGGTCCTGCGCGTGCGTCGCCCACCCCTCGAGCCGCGCGAGGACCGGCCACCCGCGCCGGTCCGCTTCGGCGCGGGTCGCGAGCAGCAGCGCCGCGGCGCCGTCGTCGATCGACGAGGCGTTCGCCGCGGTGATGGTGCCGTCCGCCTCGAACGCGGGCCGGAGGGTCGGCACGCGCTCGGGATCGACCTTGCTCGGGCCCTCGTCGGCGTCGACCACGGTGGGGGGGCCCTTGCGGCCGGGCACGACGACCGGTTCGATCTCCCACGCCGCGACGCCGGACGCGGTCGCGGCCTGCGCCCGCTCGTAACTGCGGAGCGCGAAGGCGTCCTGCGTCGCGCGGTCGAAGGCGTACGTCCGGGCGCACACCTCCGCGCAGGCGCCCATGTGCGCGTCGGCGTAGACGTCCCACAGGCCGTCGTGCACGACGGAGTCCACGACCTCGCGGTGCCCGAGGCGGTAGCCGTCGCGGGCGCCGGGCAGCAGGTACGGCGCGCGCGACATCGACTCCATGCCGCCCGCGAGGACGGTGCGGACCTCCCCCAGCTTGAGGGCGCGGGCGCCCTGCACGATCGCTTCGAGGCCGCTGCCGCACATCTTGTTGATCGTCGCGGTCGGCGTGACGTGCGGGAGGCCGGCCGCGAGCGTCGCCTGCCGGGCGGGCGCCTGCCCCTGGCCGGCCTGCAGGACGTTGCCGAACAGCGCGAGGTCCACGACGTCCGCGAGGGCGTCGCCGGCCCCGCCCTCGGGGGCGGCTTCGGGCACGTCGAGGCCGGCGCGGCGGAGGGCGCCGCGCGCCGCGGTCGCGCCGAGCTGCGCGGCGGGGACCGACGCGAGCGCCCCTTGCAGGGCCCCGTGCGGGGTGCGGGCGGCGGAGACGACGACCACGTCGTCGGGGGCGGGGGGACGGTCGCCGGCGTCGTTCATGCCGCGAGCCTACCCCGCGCACGACGCACCGCCGGCGCGCCGCGCGGTAGATTGGGGGTGTGTGGGCGCACCGCCGGGTGCCGCCCCGAAGGGAGACGCGATTCAAAAGGTTCACGGCACCCTCACGGGGGTCAAGAAAGGTCACCTGAAGCGACTGTCGAACCTGTACCGTCGCCGCGTCCCGCCCGCTTCACCCGCCCATCCGGACCTCGTGCGCGCGCTCGCGACCCTCGCGATCGAGCTCGCGACGCCCGTGTCGGTCCTGATCGACCGCCGCGGGCGCGTCGCGACCGTCGCGCTCGCCGACGCCGACGGGACGCCGGTCCCCCCGCGGCCGGGCGAGTCGGAGGCGCGCCTGCGGGGCCTGACCCTGGTGCACGTCCACCCGGGCGGCGGCGGCCTGAGCGACGCCGACCTCACCGCGTTGTTCCTGGGGCGGCTCGACGCGATGGTCGCCGTCGAAGCGTTCGGGGATGCCGGGCACGCCCCCGACCTGGGGGCGGCCCACGTCGCCCTCGTCGCGCCGCCGTCCAGCGAAGCGGAGGACTGGATCCTCGACCCGCCGACGTCGCTCGCGGCGCTCGAGCGCGACGACCTGGCGGCCCGCGTCCGCGCGCTCGAGGAGGAGATGGCGCGCAGCGCCGGGGCGCGCGACGTCGCGCGCAGCTCCGCGGAACGCGCGGTCCTCGTCGGCCTGGACGTCGGCGGGGACGAGGACGCCGACGCCCGCCTCGAGGAGCTCGGGGAGCTGGTGCGTTCCGCGGGGGCGACGGTCGCCGCGGCGCGCATGCAGACCCGCGCGCGGCCGGACCCGAAGACGGTCGTCGGGCGCGGGAAACTCCGCGACCTGGTGTCGCTCGCGTACCACGAGGACGCCGACCTGCTGGTGTTCGACCGGGAGCTCGATCCGGCGCAGGCGCGCGAGATCGAGGCGGCGACGCAGCTAAAGGTGCTCGACCGCACGCAGGTGATCCTGGACATCTTCGCGCAGAACGCGCGGGGGCGCGAAGCGCAGGTGCAGGTCGAGCTGGCGCAGCTGCAGTACCAACTGCCCCGCCTCGCCGGCCGCGGAGCCGGCTTCAGCCGCCTCGGGGGGGGGATCGGGACGCGCGGGCCGGGCGAAACGAAGCTCGAGGTGGACCGGCGCCGCATCCGCGACCGCATCGCCGCGCTGCAGGACGAGGTGGACCGCATCGCGCAGCGGCGCGAACGGACCCGCAAGAACCGCACCGATGCCGGCACGCCGGTCGTGGCGTTGGTGGGGTACACGAACGCCGGCAAATCGACGTTGTTCAACGCCCTCGCGAAGGCGGACGTGCTGGCGCGCGACGCGCTGTTCGCCACGCTCCGGCCGACGACCCGCGAGGGGTGGCTGCCGGCGCTCGGCGCGTGGGGCGGCAAGGTGATCTACACCGACACCGTCGGGTTCCTCCGGGACCTGCCCGAACCGCTGGTGAACGCCTTCCGCGCGACGCTGGAGGAGCTCGACGACGCGGACCTGCTGCTGCACGTCGTCGACGGCGCCGCGCCCGGCGCGGCGGACCGCGTCGATGCGGTCGAACGGATCCTCGATCGCGCCGTCGCGACGCCCCCGCGGCAGGTGGTGCTGAACAAGGCGGACGCGATGGACGACGCCGCCCGGCGGGATCTGGAGCTGCGCTACGGGGCGCGGGCGGTGTCCGCGCGCACCGGTGCGGGCCTGGACGCCCTGAAGGCCGACCTCGCGGCGAAGATCGAGGGGGACGACCACGTACCCCTGCCCGACGACCCGGCGGCGGCGTGGGGGGTCGTGACGACGGAGTCCTGACCGGC
>JAVLCF010000099.1:5597-8518 GCA_031581195.1 Trueperaceae bacterium
GCGCCGTCGAGCGCCCACTGGGCGTACGCGTCGACGAAGCTGAGGCGGACGTCCTCGGTGTCGGCGTCGGCGAGCCACGCGAGGAAGGTGCGGACGTCGTCGGCGTCGCTCGCCTCGAACAGCGCGCCGCCCGACAGCCCCTCGAAGGGGCCGGTCTCGACGACGGGGAGGGTCTCCTCCGCCGCGGTGACCGCACCGCGCAGAGCGCCGACGAGGCGATCGACGACCGCCGCTTCCGCGTCGGCGTCGTCCGCGTCGTAGAGGGGCCGTTCCCCCCGAAGCGACGTGAGGGTCACGCCGCGCCCGATCAGGCGGCGGAGCGGCGACGCCTCGCCCGCCACCTCGACCGCCCGGCGGGCGGCGACGGTGAGGTCCTCGTACGCGCGCACCTCGACCGCGACGACGTAGCGGCCGGCCGCCAGGTCCGTCGGTAGGTCCAGGGCGGCCTCTTCGACGACGTAGCCGATGGCGTTCTCGGGCACCTCGACGACGACGTCGCGTTCGGCGAGGACGGCGCCGTCCTCCCCCTCGAACGTGGCGTGCACGTCGGCGCGGGCGGGCAGGGCGTCGCCCGGCGTGTACAGCTCGAACGCGAGGGTGACCGGGTCGCCGGGCCGCAGCGGCCCGTCGACGGTCCGCCCGCCGAGCCGGACGTCGATGCGTTCGTCGCTGATCTCGACGGGGGGTGGCGGCGCGGACAACGCCGCGACGCGGTCCTCGGCGCGGGCGTCGAACGGCGCGCCGAGCGCGCCGAGGTCGAGGGCGCGGGCGTACGCGTCGGCCGCCTCGCCACGGCGACCCTCCGCCTCGTAGAGGCGCCCCAGCACGTACCAGAGGGCGCCCTGTTCCGGGACGTCCTCGAGGGCGTTCTCGACGTCGGCGAGCGCTTCGTCGTCCACCTCGGGGTCGCGCGTGAGGGCGGCCTCGTAGGCGGGCATCGCGTCGGCCAACCGCCCGAACCGGGCGCGCACCAACCCCAGGTTGTAGTTCGCGATGAAGGCGCCCGGGTCGATGGCGACGGCGCGTTCGCTCGCCGTTTCGCTGGCGTCGTAGCGACCCAACAGGTAGCGGGCCCAGCCGAGGTTCGTCCAGTACAGCGAACTCTCGGGGTCGAGGTCGACGGCGACCTCGAGCGCCGCGGCGGCGGCGGGGGCGTCGTCGCGGTCGAACGCCAGGAAACTGAGGCGCTCGAAGGGGAACGCGAACGTCGGCAGCTGCGCGCCGAGCGCCGCGAAGGCGCGGCGCTGCAGCGCGTCGTCGCGGACCGCGTCGCCGCTCACGCCGACGAGGAGGGCGACGGCGGGGTCGTCGCGAAGCGGCAACGCCGCGAGGTCATCGGCGTCGGCGTCGTCCTCCGCGAGGCGTTGCGCGACGGCGGCCGCCGTCCCGTACGGGTACCCGGCGGCGGCGCTCCAGGCGTCGTCGGCGACGGCGAGGTCGCCCCCCTCCTCGGCGATCGCGGCGCGCCACACGTGCGCGGCGGGCAGGCCGGCGTCCGCCGCCGCCTCGAGGTACGCGAGGGTGCGGGCGTCGTCCTGCAACGCGGTCACCGCGATCGTGGCGGCGACGGCGGGATCGCGGGGCCACGCGGTGCCGGCCCGGACGGCGTCGTGCGCGTCGGCGAGGGCCGCAAGGCGGGGCGCGACGTCCGCGTCGCCCTGGCGGTCGATCAGGCCCGCCAGCTCCCCAGCGAGGCCCGCCCCGACCAGGCGGACGCCCTCGGCGAGGGCGGCGTCGGGCCCGTCCATCGCGATGGGGGCGGCGGGCGCGAGGCGGTCCCCGTCGACGGGCAGGCCGGCGGCGCGCGCCAGCGCCCGCGCGGCGCGGGTCGCGAGGAGGGCGGGGGCGTCGGCGGGGGCGTGAATCCGGAGGGTGTCGCGGGCGCCGGCGCGGGCGACGTGCAGCTCGAGGACGAGGCCGTCGTCCTCGCGCCGCACCGACCCCGTCGCGGCGACGTCCACGCCGAGCGCCGCGCGCAGGAGCGCGCCGCCGTGCGACGTGGCGCGGCCGCCCTCCTCGAGGAGGGCGGCGGGCGTCAGGAAGCCGTCCTGGAAGGCGAAGGGGGGGACGAGCGCGTCGGCGGCGGCGGGCCCGACGACGAGGTCGGCGTCGCCGTCGAGCAGCTCGGCGGTGCGGTCGGCGACGACGACGCCGACCTGCGAGCCGGCGTCCTGGAACGGCGCCACGGCGACGCTGGCGGCGGTCGCGAGCGAACCGAGGGCGAGCGCGAGTACGGTCAGGATGGGGCGCATGGGGACCTCCACGCCCGGGACGCTAGCACGCGCCCCGCGGAAACTCTGGGCCCCGTGACGCGTTCGGTGGCGCGCCGGGACGGGGCGTCCCGGGGGCGGTGCGGGGGGCGGTGCGGGGGCGGTCCGACGTCCCGACCGCCGTCAGGTCAGCAGGTCCTCGAGGTCGTTCAGGAGGGTCTCCGCCTCCTCGCTGCTGCGGCAGATGACGAGGATGGTGTTCTGCCCCGCGAGGCTCCCGACGACCTCGTCGCGCTGGAGTTTGTCGATGACGTAGGCGATGCCGGCGGCGTGCCCCTCGTCGGTGTTGATCACGAGAAGGTTGTCGCCGCGGTCGAGGTCGCGGACGAACAGGCGGAAGCGTTGCCCCAACTCCCCGAGCACGTCCTCCGGCGCGGCGAGGGGCGTGGACCGGTAGCGGTGGGCGCCGTTGCCGGCGGGGAGGCGGACGAGGCGGAGTTCGTTCACGTCGCGGCTGATGGTGGCCTGGGTGACCTTGATGCCGCGTTGTGCGAGGTGCTCGGCGATCTCCGCCTGCGTGGAGACGAACTCCTGTTCGACCAGCTCTTCGATGAGGCGCTGGCGGTATTCTTTACTCGGCATATGCATACCGTATCCCGGCGTACGTGCGGGCACGCCGCGCCACGACACGTCCGGCCGGCACCGCGCACG
>JAVLCF010000100.1 GCA_031581195.1 Trueperaceae bacterium
CAGCGCAGGGGAACGCGAACCGGGGTGGCCTGCACGTCGCCGGTCCCGCCGGCCTGGTTGCGGTCGTTGGCGCCCCACGCCCAGACGGCGTCGTTCCCGTCGGCCGCCAGGACGTGCGTGAGGCCGGTGGCGATGCGGACGACGGGGGCCGGGAGGCCCCCCACCCGGACGGGCCGGTGGGCGTCGTCGGTATTGCCCTGCCCGAGCTGCCCGAACGCTGCGTCCCCCCACGCCCAGACGTCGCCCTCGTCGTCGAGGGCGACGGAGAAGGCGCGGCCCGCGTCGAGCGCGACGATGCGTCGCCCCCCGAAGCCCTCGACCCGAGCGGGGGCGTGCACGTCGGTGGTGGACCCGGTCCCGAGCCGGCCGTCCGCCCCCGCGCCCCACGCCCAGACGCGGCCCGCGTCGTCGAGCGCGAGGCTGTGCATCGCCCCCGCCGCCACCGCGGTGACGGGGCGGGGGAAGGCGTCGGTCAACGACACCGGCACCGGGACGTCGGTCGTGGATCCGGTCCCGACCCGCCCGTCGCGGTTCTCCCCCCACGCCCACACGCCGCCGTCCGCGTCGACGACGACGGCGTGATCGGTCCCGACGCCGACCCCCCGCACGTCGACGGGCGACAGCGCGTCGACGGGGACCGGGGTCAGCTCCCGCGTCCCGAAGTTGATGGCGTTGAGCGCGCCCCACCGCCACAGGCCGCCCTCCGCGTCCACCGCGAGGGTGTTCTTCCCGCCCGTGTCCAGCGTCCGGATCACGTGCGCGTCCAGGGCGGAAAGCACCACCGGTTCGCGGCGGTCGAGGGTGTCGCCCGTCCCGAGGCGCCCGTCGACGTTGTCGCCCCACGACCAGACGCGACCCTCGGCGTCGACCAGGTGCGCGTGATCCACGCCGCCGTCGGCGTGCCGCCAGCGGCCGGTGGGTACCGTCGTCACGTGGATGGGGGCCTCGTGGGGGTCGTCCGTGCCGTCCCCCAACTGCCGGTGCCCGTTCGACCCCCACGCCCACGTGCGCCCCTGCGGGTCGACGGCGAACGCGTGGTGGCCGCCCGCCCCCACCTGCACCGGGGTCGACGGTGGGGGCGGCGGTCCGGGCGTGACGTCCTCCACCGTCGCGGTCGCCCCCGGGCCCGCGGCGGTCACCGCGCGGACCGCCAGGACGTGCGGCACGCCGTTCGCGAGGCCCTCCACCACGAGCGGGGGCCCGGCCTCCTCGAGCGGAACGTCGGTCCAGGGGCCGTCGTTCACGCGCACCTGGTAGTGCGTCACCGGACGCCCGTTCGGATCGGGCGGCGCGAAGTGCAGCGTCGCGCGGCCGTCCCCCACCGTCACGTCGAACTCCCCGGGGGGGTCGGCCGGCCCGAACGGCGCGAGGACGAACGGGGTCCCGGCGGGGCCGGGCCCGACGGCGTTCACCGCCCGCACGTGCGCCTCGGGGTAGGTCACGCCGTTCGTCAGGCCGTCCACCACCAGCGCCGCCGCGTCGCTGGGCGACGGCGTCCGCCAGGCGTCGCTCGGCGAGACGCGCACCTCGTAGCGCAGGATCGGCCGGCCCCCGGGGTCGGGGGCGTCGAAGGCGAGGACGGCGTGCGCATCTCCGTCCGTGACGCTCACGCCCGAGATCGCGGCGGGGACGGTGGCGCGCACCGCGAGGGTCGGGGCGGCGACGACGTCGCCGCCCTCCCCTCCGACGTCCGACGGGTAGTGGACGCCGTCCGCGTCGACGAGGGTCAGCAGGCAGGTGGCTCCGCGGAGCTCGGCGGGGACGACGGCGCGGGCGGCGGGGTACGCGCGGTTCGGGGCGGCGTCGGTCGCGGACAGCCACGCGTCCACGTCGGACGGGGCGGCGTCCGGATCGGTCGAGACCACAAGACCCTCCAACGGGTGCTCGCAGGCGTGCACCGCCCCTCCGCCCGGCAGCCGACCGGTCAGCGTGACGGTCGCGCCGACGTCCGCGATGGCGGGCGTCACGGCGTCCACGACGTACCCGCGGGGCGCGTTGTTGGGGCTGCAGGCACCCAGGAGGAGCGCCGCGGCGAGCACCATGGCGAGCGCCGTCCAGGGCGCCGCACGCGGGACGCCACGTCGGCGAAGGGGCGGAAGGGCGGGGAGCGCGGGGTGCCGTCGACGCATGGAGCCTCCAGAGTCGTCCGCCGCCTCGGGCGACGGACGAAACCGTAGTCCCGCACCCCATCGTTGCAAGGTCGTGTCAGAGGACGGGGGGCGATCGGGCCGCTCGAAGGACGCTCCGCCCCGTCGAGCCCGCCCTCCCCCCACGCCCGTAGGGCAAGGCCCCCGAGGTCCGTAGCGCTACCCGCCGTCGGTCCGGAACGCGTCCCGCCAGCCGTACCGCTCCGCAGCCGCCTGCCCCAGGCGGGAGAGGTCGCCGGCGTAGTCGACGAAGCCGGCGTCCCGGCAGCGCAGCACCGCGATGCGCAGGGCCCCCGCGAGGCGCGGGTCGGCGCCCTGATCCATCGACGCGAACAGGCGCTCCACCAGTTGGTAGGCGGCCGCCACCCCGGCGGCGTCCGCCCCCATCGCCGCGACCGCGGCCCACCCGAGCGCCGCGCCGGCGGCCCCCTCGAAATCGCCGAGCTCCTGAAGCGCCCGGGCGGACGCTTCGTACGGCGCGCACGCCGCCTGCGGCGCCCCCGCGGCGAGGTGCGCGTTCCCCAGGTTCACGTCCAACGCCGCCCGCGTCCACCGGGACACGCGCCGGCGAGGCACCGCCCGCACCTGCGCGAGGGCCGCCTCGTGGTCCCCGACGAGCGCCTCGAGGGCCGCGAGGGACATGCGGGTCGCCGCCTCGCGTTCGGCGTCGGACGATGCGCGCCGCACCTCGAGCGCCCGCTCGAGGTCGTGGCGGGCGTCGGCCCGCCGGTCGGCGAGGAACGCGAGCGATCCCCGCGCGTTCCACAGGTCCCCCATCGCGTCGACGTCCAGCGCATGCCCCACGCGCGCCTCGAGGCGGACCAGGCGCGCGTGCGCCGCCGCATGCGGGCCGAACCGACGGTGCAACGCAGCGAGCTCGATGGCGGCGTCCAGCCCCGCCTCCGGGTCGCGCTCGACGAGCGCGTCCAGCGCCGACTCGACGTCCTCCATGGCGTCGCCGACCTCGCGCAGGAGCCGCGCCGCGTACGGCGCCTGCGACCGGTCCACCGCCCGGCGCGCGAGCGCCAACGCCCACGCCCGACGGGCGTCGCGCAGCGCCGCCCGGAGCGGCGCACCGACGTCGGGCGCCGCCCCGCCGCGGACCGCGTCCGCCACGGTCGCGTCGAGGACGAGGGTGGTCCCGCCGGACCGGGCGTCGAGGTGCACCTGGCCGCGGGTGACCGCCGTGCGGAGCGCCGCCTCGGCCCGCGCCTGCGGCACGCCCGCCGCCTCGAGGACCTGCACCGCCACGTGCACCTGGAGGGGGGACGCCCCCGACGCGAGCGCCGTCAGGAGGGCGGCGTGATCGCTGGCGGGGGCGTCGGGCCGGTCCGCGACGACGAACGTCGGGGCGAGCGCGCGGGCCAGCGACCGGTGGCGCTCCGGGAGGTCCGGTGGCCCCTCGCGCAACCGCTCGACCGCCGTGCCCTCCACGAGGGTCGCGGCGGTGTGGCCCCCGCCCACGAGCGCGTGGGCGGCCAGGACCAACGACAGGGGGTGGCCGTGCGTCCAGACCGCCACGCGATGGAGCGCATCCGGCGACCCCCCGGGTCCGGAGGTGCCGATCACGGACGCCTCGAGCGCTCGGCGGAGGAGGTGCGTCGCGGGCGCGGCGTCCGCGCCCACGGAGGTCGGCGCGTCGCCGTCCCGCTCCGTCGGGAGCGGACGCAGCGGCAAGGTTCGCTCCCCGGGGCACGCGAGGGGGGCGTGCGCCGCCACGACGACGCGCAGGTCCGGGGCGGCCGCCACGGCGTTCGCGACGGCGTCCCGCACGGCGTGGGGATCGACGACGTCGTCCAGGAAGACGAGCGCGGGGCCCGGTGGAGCGGGCACGAGATCGGTGGGGGTCGCGACGGCGTCGACCCGCCTCCACCGCGCGGCGGGGACCGACGGCGCGGCGCGCCGCCAGGCCGCGAGGATCGCGCGCGCGACGCGGGACGTGCCGACGCCCGGAAGACCGTGCAGCGTCAGGACGCGCGTGCCCGCCTCGAGGGCGGCGACGCCGGCGGTCACGTCGGCGTCCCGCCCCACGAGCGGCGGCGCGACGGCCGGGACGTCGAGCCAAGCGGGGCGGGGCGGAGGCGGGGCGGACACCGCCCTGGGGTCCGCGCGCACCGTGAGCGACGCGGTCACGCCGAGCTCGGTCTCGAGCAGCGCCGCGAAGGCGTCCGCGAACGCCGTCGCCTCCGCGCGTCGCCCCACCGAAGCGAGGTGCGTGACGTACGCCTGCGCGCGCACTTCGTTCCAGGGGTCGGCCGTACTGGCCTGATGCAGGAGCGTGGTGCGGACGTCGGCGGCGTCACCGACCTCCGGGGCCTCGCCCGCCTCGAGGCGGGCGAGCGCCGCGTCGATCGCCTCGAGGCGCGACGACCGCCAGGCCGCCGCGGTCGCGGACGCCCACGCGTCGAAGCCGGCCGCGTCGGGGACCGAGAAGCCGTTCAGGACGTCGGCGTGCAGCGCGTCGGGAAGGGGGCGGGGCGGCCCCCGGCGTTGCTGGTCGAGCGCTTCGCGAACGGCGATCGAGAGGGTGTCGGCGGCGATCGCCACCGTCCGCCGTTCGCGCACGAGGAGGTCCGGGGCGCGCTTCGCCACGTCGGCGAGGACGACGCGAAGGTTGCCGCGGGCGCGCGCCTCGGTGCGGTCGTCCCACAGGAGGTCGGCGAGGCGTCCCCGGTCCCACGGCGCCGCCTCCCACGCGAGGACGGCGAGGGCGGCCAGGCCCTTGCGGTGGCGCAACCGGACCGGCCGACCGTCACGCTCCAGACGCGGCACGCCGCGCACGTATAGGACGTAACGAGGGGGCACGCGGCCACGGTAGCGCACGCGGGTCCGCCCCGTGGCCGCCCCCGGCCGCCCCCACCCACGCGGCGGTCGCGCGCCCGTCGGGCGCGCCCGACGACCGAGGCGCTCAGCGCACCTCGTAGGCCAACGCGACCGGTGCGCACGCCCGCTCCCCCTCGTTCATCGCCTCCGGCACGGTCGCGAAGCACGCGCCGAGCGTGAGCGTGCCGGCGTCGGGACCGGGGGACGGGCTGGGGTCGGGATCGGTGGGCGGCGGGGCGGAATCGGTCTCCGACGGGGGTGGGGGGGCGGCGCCGCCGGCCCCCCCCGACCCGCACCCCACCAAGCCGAGTGCGAACGCGATGCAGAGCGTGAGCGCGACCCAACGCGCCCCCCTCGTGATGGGGAGCGGACCGCTCCCGCGACCTTCGATGCTCATGGCCTCTCTCCTTCCCACGCCACCGTCACGTCGAACGCCACGACGGCTCCCGGTTCCCACGGGGGTCCCGCCCACCGCCACGCCTCCGGCTCGCGCGTCAGGCGTCCGGGCGATCCCTCCGCCACGCCGGCCTCCACCACCCGAGCGCCGGGCGGCGGGTCGAACGACACCCACGCCTCCTCCAGCGCCTCCGCGCTCTCGTGCGTCCACCGCACCGTCCACGTCGCGGTCAGGCGGTCGCCGTCCCGCGTCGCCACGGCCGGCGTGCCCTCCGGTTCCACCGGCGCCTCCGGCGCGACCACGGCCTCGGGCAGCCGCAACGACGCCCGCGAGTACGGTTCGACGATCCCGTCCGGCGTGTCGACCCGTACGTCCAGCGCGTACGTCGCCCCCGGCCGAAGTCCGTCGATGCGCAGCGGGCCGACGATCCCGTCCGTCGCGAACGACGTCCACGGCCCCCCGTCGAGGCGGTACGCGACCGCCGTCGCCGCGTCGGGAAGCCCCAAGGGGTACACCCAGGCGACCCCCGCCCCCGGAACGATGCGCAGTTCGGTCGGCTCGACGAACGCGACGACGTCCGTCGCGGAGCACGCGCCCAGGCAGGCGACGCGCACCTGCGCGTCGCCTGCCTCCCCGTCGGAGCGCAGCGCCGCCTGCGCCCCACCCGTCGCGTCGGTCGCGACGACGCGCGTCCGGCCCACCGACGCGCCGTCGTGCCACCAGCCGCCGACGTCGGTCGTGAACGTCACCGGCTGGTCCACCACCGCCGCCCCCGTCGCATCGCGGAACCGCGCCGTCGCGATCACCTCCTCCACGCCGTCCGACAGCGCCCGATCCCGCGACGTCGCGAGCGACACCGTCGTGTCGACGAGCGACAGCGTGACGCTGGTCGCCGACAGCGCGTCCGCCGACCCGCCCGACCCCGCGACGTGCAGCTGGAGGTCCGTGACGGACGACCCCTCGAAGCCCGTCACCAGGACGTCCTCGAAGGTGGCGGTCGTGGCGCCCGCGGCGAGCGTCGCCGTCACCGGCACGCCGGGACCCCCCTGCACCGTCCGCACGCTTCCGTCCCCCGGGCCGCCCGTCGCGGACAACGTCAGGGTCGACCCCGCGAGCGCACCGTACGCGTCCCCGAGGTCGTCGAAGAGGGCCACCTCCACGTCGAAGGGGACGTCGGTCCGCGGTCGCGCCTCGGGGGAGGCCACGGACAGCGAGGTCGCGACGTCCACGGGGTCGCACGGGTCGGGCGTCCCCATCCACGCCAGGTGCGGACCCGCGTCCTTGCAGAACCCCCAGGTCGTGCCGTCCGCCACCGGGCCGGGCTGCAGCGGCCAGCCCGCCGCCCGGAAGACCCGCGGATCCAGCACCTCGGGTGCGCTCAGCGGCGTCCCCGCTTGGGACGCTTGCGCGGGCCCCGCGTAGAAGACGTCGGCCGCCGACACGACGCAGTCGTCGGACGCGTCGGACCCCCGGCACAGCGCCCCCTCGGGCGGCGGGTGGCGCACCAGCGTCCGCCGCACCTCCACCGTGTCGCCCGCATCGGGGTCCACCACGAGCCCCCCGAGGAACGGGTTCGAGGTCGGCGAGTAGCTCTGCAGCGGCGCGTCGACGAGCACGTCGGCGACGTCGAGGTCGGCCCCGTTCAGGCGCGCCACGAGCCCACCCGCGTAGGCGAGCGCCACGTCCAGCGTGCCGCCGACGACGGTCGCGCGAAGGGTCATCGTCGGCCGCGACCCGGACGAGGAAAGCAGGCCGACGATCCCGCCGACCTGCTGGTCGCCCCGGACGCCGGCCCGGACGTCGACCTGCACGAGCTCGACGTGGTCGCCGGCGTCGGCGATCAGCGCGCCGACGACGCCCCCCACGAGGTTCATGCCCTCGACGCGTTCGTGCACCACGACGTCAACGAGTGCAAACAGACTCTCGACGTCGGTCGTCGCGACGAGGTCGGCGATCCCGACGATGCCACCGACGTACTTGTACGTCGCATCGTCGACCGGTCGTTGCACGAGGCCGCGCGCCCGCGCCTCGTTCACGAAGAGACCACCCACCGCGGAGGCGGCGTCCTCCCCGACGTACCCGACCAACCCGCCGACGAACTGCTCCCCGCGCACCTCCACGCCGACGTCGACGCCGTCGAGGGTCACGCCTTCGACCTGGCCCACCACCCCGCCGACGTCCTCCTGGCCGGACACGACGCCGTCGGTGATCGTGACGTCGACGATCTCCGCGCCGCGGGCCCGCCCCGCGACGACGCCGACGCCGCGCGCGTCGGGCGCGTCGACGGCGACGTTGGACAGCACGACGTCGCGGACCGTGGCGGTGGTCGTCACGCCCCCCGCCTCGTCCTGCTCCAGCGCCGCGAAGAGACCCACCGCGTGCACCGCGTTCATGTCGTCGTCCCCGGGCGCGTCGATGGCGAGGTTCGCGAGGGTGAATCCGTCGCCGTCGAACGTGCCCGAGAACGCCATGGAGGCCACCCAACCGGTGTCGTCGTGCCCGATCGGCGTCCAGGGGCCGGTCAGCGTCACGTCGTTCGTCATCACGAAGTGCGCCCCCCAACAGGCGTCGTCGCTCCGGCCTTGGTTCGCGAGCTCCAGGTACTGCGCCTCCATCGCGCGGACGTCCGCAGGCGTCCCGAGCTCGTACGGCTCCGACGCCGTGCCGTACCCCTCGACCCCGCCACCGCGGAGCGACGAGAACACCGTCTCGCTGACGTTGCACGCCTCGGTGGGCTGCGCCCAGGCGAGCGGGGCGACCGCGGCACAGAGGACGATCCACGCCATCCGCGTCACGGTCCGTCGCCGCGCACGGGTCGCGCCCCCCGAAGCGCGCGGCGTCGTCACCGCATCGGTGGGCGTCCCCCCGGACCCCGCGGGCCCGGACGTCGCCCCGGTCCGGGGGGCGGGGCCGGTCCGACGGGAAGGGGACGTGGGGACGTAACGTGTCCCCTCGGGGGGGAGGGATGCATGCTTGGGCATGGGGGACCTCGCTTCCAGGGCGCTCTTTGCGCGCACGCCGGATGGAGGGAACCACCCCTACCGTTCACGAATCGTTACAACCATCGCGGCCGCGCGGCCCGGGGCCTCCCCACCCCACGGGGGTGGC
>JAVLCF010000101.1 GCA_031581195.1 Trueperaceae bacterium
GTGAGGGCGACGAGGGCGAGCGCGACCGTCCAGGCGAGGATCGCCGTGCCCGGCCCCAAGGGGGCGGCCCCCGCCCGGGGGGCCGGCGTCGCGCCGGCCGGGGGGGTGCCGGCCGCCGCGGCCGAGCTGCGCTTTTTCCGTGCTGGAGGGCGCTCGCTCACGCCGCGAAGGCTACCACGGGGGGCGGGGCGCGGGCGGTCGGGTACCCTCCCGGCATGGCGACGCCCCCCTCCCCCGAGCGGCCGCGGCCGGCGTCCACCGCGCCGCCCCCCGACGACGTCGCGGCGTTGGGGGCCGACCACCCGGGCGCCCCGCACCCCGACCGCGACGTCGCCGGGCCGGCGGGCCGCGCGGAGGTCGAGGCGTTGCGCGCGGCGGCGGCGACGACGCCGTTGGCCCCGCGGGTGTGGGTCCCGGCGTCGGTGGAGGCGGCGTTCTACCGCCTCAACCGCCTCCCGCCGCGCCTCGAGGCGCTGTTCGACGGGGTCGCGGGGCCCGATCCGGACGAGGACGACGTCGAGGACGTCGCGCCCGCGGCGCGCGCGTTGATCGCGGAGCACGCGCTGATGGACCTGTTCGTCGAGGCGTTCTACGAGGCCCTGCGGCCGCTGCCCTCGACGGTGCGGGTGCGGCGCCTGGGGGCGGCGGGGCGCGTCGCGGTGCGGGGTCGGCCGGCGCTGTTGGCGTTGCGCGCGACGTGGGCCGACGACTTCGCCGACGAGGCGATCGTCCGGCGCCTGCGGGCGGGCGGTTCGGTCGTGCCCCCGGCGCGGGGCACCGTCGTGCACGCCGACGACGTCGCGGGGGCGTCCGGGTTCGTCGACGTCGAGGGGGCGCTCACGCGCCCTGCATAGCCTTCCGGCTTCGTGCATGACGGCGGCACTCCGTTTGACGAGCCGCCCGGGGAGTGGTACACAACGGGTCGACCCAGCGGGCCGTTCTCGTCGCATGTCCCACCCGCGGGCCGCGCGGCGGTTTGCCGCGCGCATCGTTCCGGAGCCGCGCGACCCCGCGGTTCTCCATTCACGTAAGGAGACGACGTATGCACCGAGCCCTCACGATTGCTCTGTCCTTCGCCGCCGTGGCGTTCGGCGGAGCCGCCCTCGCGCAGACCCCGATCGAGGACGGCGTCCTGACCGTCGCGATGTCGGGCGGCTACCCGCCGTTCTCGATGCCGGCCGAGGACGGCACCATCATCGGCTTCGACGCCGACACCGCGCACGAGCTCGGCGACCTGCTGGGCGTCGAGGTGGAGATCGTTCAGGCGGAGTTCAGCGGGATCATCGGCGGCGTGCAGGCCGGCCGTTTCGACGCCTCGATCGCGTCGCACGCCCGCACCCCCGAGCGCGAGCAGGCGGTCACCTACCTGGACATCCCCTACTACTACGGCGGCGGACAGTTCTTCGTGCCGGCCGACAGCCCGTACGACTCGTTCGAAGCGCTGATCGAGGACGGCGGCACGATCGCCGTCGATCGCGGCGGGACGAACCAGCAGTGGCTGGAGGACAACGGCTACGGCGACAACACCGCGACGTACGCCGACGTGCCGACCTCGCTGCAGGCGATCCAGGCCGGCAACGCCGAAGCGATCTTCACGAACCCGATCGTCGGCAGCCAGGCGTTCCAGACCGCCGGCATGACCATGGAGCCGCTCGGTGGGCTCGTCTTCCAGGAGAACGCCTGGATCACGATCGCCGACGGGCAGCCGGGCTTCAAGCGCCTCCTCGAACTGGCGCTGCAGGAGCTGCAGCAGAACGGTACGATGCAGGTGCTCAGCGAGCGCTGGATCGGCCTCGACATCGTCACGCCCCCGAACTGAGGGCGCTACCCAGAGTCGTCGCGCGGTCGGCCCCTCGTGGGTCGGCCGCGCTCTCGTGAGGAGTCGGCATGATCGCCTACGTCCAAGACCTGTTCACGACCGTGTTCACCCCCACGACGCTGGGGCGCCTGTGGGAGGGCACGCAGGTCACCGCCGCAGTGACGCTGTTGGCGGGGACCTTCGGCCTGGCGTTGGGGCTCGCGTCCGCCCTCGGGCGGATGTCGCGCTTCTGGCCGGTGAAGCTCATGGCGATCGCCTACGTCGAGTTCTTCCGCGGCACGCCGCTGCTGGTGCAGTTGTTCATCCTCTGGTTCGGCCTCCCGACCCTGCCCTTCTTCTCCTGGGAGAGCGCCTTCCAGGCCGGCACCGTCGGGATGAGCCTGTACGGCGGCGCGTACTTCTCCGAGATCATCCGCGGCGCCTTCGCGTCGGTCCCACCCGGACAACGCGAAGCGGCGATGGTGCTCGGGCTGAGCCGAGTGCAGAACTTCCGCTTCGTGCAGCTGCCCCAAGCGACGCGGCTCGCGATCCCGGCGCTCGGCAACCAGTTCATCTCCTTGATCAAGGACTCCACGCTCGTGACCGTGATCAGCGTGCACGACCTGTTGTTCCAGGCGGACAACGTCGTCTCGCGCACCTTCCGCCCGTTCCCGGTCTACATCGGCATCGCGATGGTGTACCTCGCGCTCAGCAACCTCGCGTCGCTCGGGGTGAACCGCCTCGAGGCGTACTACAACCGGCCGTACCGCGGCTCCGTCTGAACCGCCGGCCGGCGGTCACTTGCGGGGGCGCTCCGGCGGGAACGGCGTCATGCGGGTGGGGGTCGTCCCCTCGAACGTCACGAACGCGTCCGGGTTGACCGACTGCACGATCCGCAGCGCCTTGCGCACCTTGCGTCGCGGCAACACCGAGAAGGCGACGCGGACCTGCCCGTTGCGGCCCTCGGCGTTCATTTCCGTGACGACGAACCCGGCGTCGCGCAACGCCCGCGCGCTGGAGATCGTGTCGACCGGTGCGACGATGCGCATCAGCATGTCGCCGACCGCCACCCAGCGCTCCACCTGCACGCCGACCACCGTGCCGGCGGCGTACCCCGCGGCGTAGGCGACGAACTGGAGGGGCGCATCGAGGTTCGTGAGGACCTGCGCGGCGGCCAGGAGCCACACGAGGCTCTCGGCGAAGCCGAGCACCCCGGCGATCCAGGGGCGGCCCCGCACCAGGAACCCGATGCGGAGCGTCCCGAGCGCGACGTCGGCGATGCGGAGGAGAAAGATCGAGGCCGCAGCCAGCGCGAGCTCCATGCGGCCCCCTCAGCCTCGCGCGGCGACCGCGGCGGCGCCGACCACGCCGGCGTCCGTCCCGAGGCGGGCGGGGCGCAGCGGCGGCGTGGGCCAACCGTGCAGGTAGTCGCGCATGGCGGCGTCGACGCGGGCGAGGTAGCCCTCGGCCGCGGCGAGGCCGCCCCCGACGACGAACGCGTCGGGGTCGAACACCTTCACGAGGTTCGCGAGGCCGATGCCGGTGAACCGCGCGGCGTTCGCGACGATGCGCTCCGCCTTGGCGTCGCCCGCCGCGGCGAGGCCGACCACCTCGGCGGTGTCGACCGGCCGACCGAGCGCGAACGTCCCGTCGCGGGCGATGGCGCGTCCGCTGGCGAGCGCTTCGAGGCTGCCGTCGTGCCCCTCCCCCCCGACCGGCCCGCCGGGCAGGACGGTGACGTGCCCGATCTCCCCCGCCACGCCGTGCGCGCCGTGCAGCACCCGGTCGCCGACGAACAGGCCGCCGCCGATCCCGGTCGACAGCGTCACGTAGACGCTGACGTCGCAGTCGCCGGCGGCGCCGTAGAGGTGTTCGGCGTACCCCGCCGCGTTCGCGTCGTTCTCGAGCACGACCGGGAGCCCCAGGCGTTCGGCGAGGGCCGCCACGATCGGTGCGTCCTCCATCCCGGGGATGTTGGGGGCGAACAACACCCGGCCGCCGTCCAGGTCCAGGGGACCGGGCGAGCCGACGCCGACCCGCTCCGCGCGGCCGCCCGACCCCATCAGGCGGGTGGCGGCGTCGGCCATCGCGTCGAACACCGCCCCCTGCCCGCCGGAGGGCGTCGCGATGCGTTCGTGCGTCAGGATGCGGCCGTCCTCGACGAGGGCGGCCGCGATCTTGGTGCCGCCCAGGTCGATCCCGAGCGTGATCATGCGCCGTCCTCGCGGCCCTCGAGGAGGGCGCGGGTCGCGTCGGCGATGCGGCCCTCCTCGTCGGTCGGGAGGGCCCACACCTCGACGTCCGCCTCCCGGCGCGCGATGCGGGGGCCGTGCACGGCGTTCGCTTCGGGGTCGAGCGTCACGCCGAGGAACGCCAGGTCCTCGACGACGCGGGCCCGCATCCGCGCGTCGTTCTCCCCCACGCCGCCGGTGAACACGAGGGCGTCGAGGCCGCCCATCGCGGCGGCGTAGGCGCCGACGGTCTTGCGGATGCGGTAGGCGTAGACCTCGAGCGCCGCCGCGGCGTCGTCGTTCCCGGCGTCCGCAGCGCGCCACACGTCGCGCAGGTCGTTGGAGACCCCGGACAGGCCCCACACGCCGGACTCGCGGTTCAGGAGGGCGTCGAGCGCGTCGACGTCCATGCCGGTGCGCAGCAGGTGCAACGGCACGCCCGGATCGACGTCGCCCGCGCGGGTCCCCATCACGAGGCCCTCGAGGGGGGTGAAGCCCATGCTGGTGTCGACGCTGCGGCCGTGGCGGATCGCGGCGGCGCTGGCGCCGTTGCCGAGGTGCAGCGTCACGATGCGGAGCGCCTCGCGCGGGCGTCCGAGGCGCCGCGCGAGGTCGCGGGAGACCGCGTCGTGGCTGGTGCCGTGGAAGCCGTAGCGGCGGATGCCGTGCTCGCGGTACAGCGCCATGGGGAGGGCGTACAGGAAGGCGCGCCGCGGAAGGTCGGCGTGGAAGGCGGTGTCGAACACCGCGACGTGCTCCGCGGCGGGCAACGCCGCGCGGGCCGCGCGGACGCCGGCGAGGTTCGCGGGGACGTGGAGCGGTGCGAGCGGGGCGAGCGCGTCGAGGTCGGCGAGGGTGGCGTCGTCGAGGCGGACCGGGGCGGTGTAGCGCTCGCCGCCGTGCACGATGCGGTGCCCGACGCGCGTCACGGCGCGGGGGTCGAGGGCGTCGCCCGCCAGGTCGAGCGCCGCGCGGAACGCCGCCGCCACGTCCGGGAGCGGCCCGACCCGCTCGCCGCCGTCGCGGACCGCGACGCGGGCGTCGTCGCGACCGATGCGCTCCGCCAGGACCGACGGCCCGCCGGGCACCTGCGCCAGCTTGAGGCTGGAGCTGCCGGCGTTGACGACGAGGACCGGCGCGTCGGTCGATCGGGGGGCGTCGGTCGATCGGGGGGCTTCGTTCACCGCTTCCCACCTCCGCCGCGCCGCGGGGCGCGTTCGGCCCGAGGGGGTCGGGCGGCGCCCGGCGCAGCGGCGCAGTGTACCAACGCGCCGCACCCCGCGCCGCCGCACCGGCGGCGGGCCCGTCCCGGCCCGGGACGGGACGAGAGGCCACCCCCACCCCTCCCGCCCCCGCGCCTTGAGTCCCCCGGACGCAGGTTATGTGGTACGCATCACCACGCGGGGGTGGGGGCGGGGATAGCCTGCATGCAGCGGAGGTGAGGCATGTTCAAACTGTTCACCGTGGAGACCGCCAACGACCTGCTCGACGCCGTCGACGAACGCCTCACGGCGCTCGAGACCGCCGTCCGCGAGCTTCGCGACGCGCACGCCCGGGCCCGCGACGCTCGGCGCGACGCCGCGGAAGCGCTCGCGCTCCGCCAGGAGATCGGCTTCCTGGCCGGCGCGGCCCACGACGCCCGACGCGACCTCGAACGCCTCGGCGTGCAGGTCCCCGACCTCGAGGCCGGCGTCGTGGAGTTCCCCGCCCGCGTCGGGGGCGAAATCGTGCACCTCGTCTGGGAACGCGGCGAGCACGCCGTCACGCGCTACCACCGCCTGACCGGCGACGCGACGACGTACCCCCTGGACGTCGGCGACGTCACCCCCACGCCGCGCGACGAGAACGCCCCGCAGGGCGCGTCCGACCCCCGCGCCTGACGCGCCCTCAGGCGCCGTCCGGCGGCCACACGAGCGCCGGACGGAATCCCAACGCGTCCGCCGCGGCGAACACCACCCGAACGCCCGGCACGACCGGCGAGGCGGGCGGCGTCGCGCCGTGCACGTGCGCGTACACGAGCGCGTCCGGCGCGAACGCCGCGATCCGCTCCAGGAACCCCGACGCCTCCAACGCCGGGTTCGTCGGCGGGAAGTGCAGCATCACGATGCGCACGTCGCCCGGCTCCGCCAGGTCGCGCGCCGCCGCCAACGACAGGTCGAGCCGCCCGAGCTCGCGCGCGTGGATCTTGCGGTCCTCGTCGGTGAAGCCGGGACTGCCGGGGCACGTCCACCCGCGGGTGCCCGCGACGACGACGCCGTCGATGCGGACGGCGTCGTTCTGCACCGCCCACGTGCCGCTCGGCAGGGCGGCACGAAGCTTGCCGATCGCCGGCCACCAGTAGTCGTGGTTGCCGCGCAGGAGGACCTTGCGGCCGGGCAACGCGGCGAGATCGTGGAGGTCGTCGAGGGCGGCGTCGAACCGCAACGCCCACGACACGTCGCCCGGCACCAGCACCAGGTCGTCGTCCCGCACGACCGCCCGCCACCCCTCGAAGAACGCCTCCGGGTGGCCGGCCCAGTGCGGCCCGAAGACGTCCATGGGTTTCGGGTCGCGGCGCGACAGGTGGGGATCGCCGATGGCCAGGACGCGCATGCGGGCGGCAGTCTACCCCGGCCCCCACGCCACGCCCGACGCGGTGACGCCCGACCGGTCGAGCGCCGCGACGGCGTCGGCGGCGCGAACGCCCGAGCGCGGGTCGCGCCAGTCCGGCGCGACGTCCAGGAGCGGCACCAGCACGAACGCGCGGCGCATCGTTTCGGGGTGCGGCAGCGTCAGCGTGGGGGACGCCCGCACCACGCCGCCGTACGCGATCAGGTCGAGGTCCAACGTCCGCGCGTCGTGCCGCACGCGCCGCTCCCGTCCGAAGCGCACCTCGATCGCCAGCAACCCCGCCAGCGCCGCCTCCGGCGTCGCGGCCCCCGGCCCGGCACGCAGGCGCACGACGGCGTTGAGGTAGTCCGGTTGGTCGGGCGGCCCCCCGACCGGCGTCGTGCGGTAGATCCGCGAACGAGCCTCGACGCCCCCGAGCGCCGCGAGCGCCTCCGCGGCGCGCGGAAGCGTCCGCGCCGGGTCACCCAGGTTCGCCCCGAGCGCGACGACGAGGTCCGCGCCCTCAGCCACCGCACCCTCGGCGGGCGCGCAGGCGTTCAGCGGCGACGGTGCACCTCCGCCGTCACGTCCCCCACCACGCCGGGCAACGGCGCATCGGGCTTGTGGACCCGCACCCGCACGTCGTCGACGCGCGGGTGCTCCACCAGCACGCGGGCCGCGATGCGCTCCGCGAGCGTCTCGATGAGGGCGTAGCGTTCGCCCTCCGTCTCGCGCCGGACCGTGGCCTGCAGCGCCGCGTAATCGACGGTCGCGTCGAGTTCGTCGCGGCCCGGGAAGGCGACCCCGACCTCGAGATCGACGTCGAACCGCGCCCCGGTCTCCGCCTCCTCGGGGAACACGCCGTGGCGCCCGTGAAAGCGCATCCCGTGCAGCGTCACGCGCCCCGCCCCGCCCGCCGCCCAGCGGGCGGCGTCGAGCGCGGCGGCGACCGCCAGCGCCTGCCGGGCGCCCGGCACGTCGTGCACCCGCACCAGCGCCGCTCCGAGCTGCGCTGCGCCCGCGTGCACCACGTGACTTCCAGGGTCGCGATCGGCGGGGTCCGGCACGTCCGCCAGCCGGCCGATCGTCCCCTTGCGCGACGCCCCCATCAGGACCGGCGCCCCGAGCGCCGCGAAGCGCGGCAGGGCCGCGAACAACGCGAGGTTGTCGGCGTCGCGCTTCCCGAACCCCCAGCCGGGATCGAGGACGACGTCGGGCACGCCGTCGGCGAGGGCGACGTCGCGCGCCGCGCGGAGGAACGCCTCGACCTCGGCGACGACGTCGTCGTACGCCGGGGCGTCCTGCATCGTGCGCGGCTCGCCGCGCATGTGCATCGCGACGGCGGGCACGCCGGCGTCGGCGCAGGCGGCCCGCATCGCCGGGTCGCGGAGCCCCCCGACGTCGTTCACCAGGTGCGCACCGGCGTCGAGCGCGACGCGGGCCACCTCCGCATGCCGGGTGTCGATGCTCACCAGACCCTCCCGCGTCGCGGCGAGCGCCTCCACGACCGGCGCGACCCGGCGGATCTCCTCGGCGGGATCGACGGGCGCCGCGCCGGGCCGGGTCGATTCCCCCCCGACGTCGACGATCCAGGCGCCGTCGCGCCAGGCCCGCCGCCCGGCGGCGACCGCCGCGTCGGGGGCGTCGTGGCGCCCCCCGTCGCTGAAGCTGTCGGGCGTGACGTTCACGACCGCCATGAGGCGCGCACCCCGCCACGCCAGACGCCACCCGTCCCCGTCGCGCTCCGCGCCGGGCAGGGCGCGGCGCGCGCGCAGCACGTGCAGGGGAGCGTCCTCGGGGGACGCCTCGTTCGGGGCGGGGTGGGGGCCGGGCGG
>JAVLCF010000102.1 GCA_031581195.1 Trueperaceae bacterium
GCGCCGGCGACTACGGCATCGAACCGCTCGTGTACCGCTTCGAGCCCGACGCGACCCCCGCGGCGGACGCCACCCCGGCGCCCGACCCCGACCCGGCGCCCGACCCCGACCCGGCGCCGGCGGCGCCGGCCGCCGGCGGGGGCGCCCGCACGCTGCAGCTGGGCGCGTTCGAGGACGACGCCAGCGCCGATCCGCTGTTGGCGGACCTCCGCGACCTCGGGCTGGCGCCGAACGTCGTGCGCGAGGACGGCCTCGTGAAGGTCGTCGTCGGACCGCTCGAGGGCCCCGCCC
Organism: Trueperaceae bacterium; assembly: GCA_031581195.1. NCBI lineage: Bacteria > Thermotogati > Deinococcota > Deinococci > Trueperales > Trueperaceae > Trueperaceae bacterium. Next base: position 292 of record JAVLCF010000102.1, read on the forward strand.
TCGAGGATGCGCGCACCGTGCTGGACGGGGCGGGACTGGAGTACTTCAACCGCTGATGCCGTCGATCCCCAGCGCCACCGTCGGGCGGCTCGTCACCTACCTCCGCGTCCTCGACACCTTCGCCGACCAGGGCGTCGCCCGCGCATCCAGCGACGACCTGGCCCGCGAAGCGCACGTCTCCGCCTTCCAGGTCCGCAAGGACTTGGCGTACTTCGGGCGGTTCGGGACGCGCGGAGCCGGCTACGACGTCGACGCGCTCGCCACGGAACTGCATCGCATCCTGGGCCTCGAGACCGCCTGGAACGTCGCGATCATCGGGATGGGGCGGCTCGGCAGCGCCTTGGCGGACTACCCGAACATGGCGCGCTACAACTTCTGTCTGCGGGCCGCCTTCGACGTCGCCCCGGCGAAGATCGGGACCGTCGTCGCCGGCGTCCCGGTGTACGCCATGGAGGAGCTCCCGACCCGCGCCCGCGAACTCGACGTGCAGGTGGCCCTCCTCACGGTCCCGGGGGAGGGCGCGCAGGCCGCGACGGAGGCGCTCGCCGACGCCGGCGTGCGCGGCGTCGTGAACTTCGCGTCGACCGTCCTCGATCCCCCCGCCGGCGTGCACGTCGAAGCGATCGACTTCCTGGCCGGCCTCAAACGCGTTTCCTACGCCCTCCATGCCGAGAAATCCGATGACGAGCGCGCCGCAGGCTGACGTCGGGGTACCCTCCCCGGCGATGAGCGCCCCCCTCGCCGACCGCCTGGCGGCGTTCGAACGCCGCATCGCCGACGTCGTCCGCAGCGACGTCGCCTTCATCGAAGCGATCGGGGAGGACCTGGTCTCCGCCGGCGGGAAACGGCTCCGCCCCACCCTCGCCTTCCTCGCCGCCGATCTCGTCGGCGCCGACGAGGACGTCGGCATGGAGGTCGCCCTCGCCGTCGAACTGCTGCACTCCGCGTCGCTGTTGCACGACGACCTCATCGACGACGCCGACACCCGCCGCGGGGCGGAGGCCGCCTTCCGCCGCTACGGCAACGTCGTCAGCGTCATGTCGGGCGACTTCCTGCTCGCGCGGGTCCTGATGCTGCTCGCGCGCTCGGGCGACCCCCGCTTCACCCACCGCATGTCCGAAGCCGCCGCCCGCATCTGCGAGGGCGAGGTCCTGCAGTTCCAGATGGCGACCCTCGAGACGTGGGAGCAGCGGCACTACCGCAACGTCATCGAGGGCAAGACCGCCGAACTCCTCGCCACCGCCATGGAGGGGCCCGCCCTCCTCTCCGGCGCGCCGCCCGAGCGGCGCGAGGCGCTCGCGGCGTTCGGGATGGCGTACGGCCGCGCGTTCCAAATGCAGGACGACCGACTCGACCTGCTCGGGGACCCCGAGACGCTCGGCAAGCCGGTCGGCGGCGACCTGCGCGAAGGCAAGGTCACGCACACGGTGCTCGTCCTGATCGAGCGGGGCGTGGAGGAGGCCGCCGACATCGTGCGCCGTCACGCGCGTCGCGACGGCGACGTGGAGCGCATGCGCGCCCTCGTCGCCGAGCACGACGCGGACGCCGTCACGCGCGACGCGATCCGCGCCGAGGTGCGCACCGCCACCGACGCCCTCGCACCGTTCTCGGACGGCGACGCCAAGCGCGCTCTGATCGAGCTCGCCGAACGCGAACTCGCGCGGCTCGACTGACGCCTACGCGGCGCTCGCCTCCCGCCGCGCCTCCGCGCGGCGCGCGATCTCGCGCGCCATCGCCGGAAAGATGAGGCCGTGCAGCGGCGCGACCAGCGTCCAGTAGGCCCACCCGAGGAACCCCCGCGGCTCGAAGAAGGCGGTCTGTTGCAGGGTCGTGCCGCCGTCCTCGGTCGGCTGCAGGTCGAAGCGCAGCCACGCCCGCCCCGGTAGCTTCATCTCCGCGCGCAACTGCAGCGAGCGCGCCTCGCGGATCGCTTCGACCCGCCAGAAGTCGAGGGCGTCCCCCGCCGCGAGGCGGCGCGGGTCGCGGCGCCCCCGCCGCATGCCGATCCCCCCGACCAACCGGTCGAGGATGCCACGGAGTTGCCACAGGCCGTCGTAGGCGTACCAGCCGTTCTCCCCACCCAAGCGCGTCACCTCGTTCCAGACCGCGTCGGGGGGCGCCGCCACCGTCCGGACGCGGCGATCGAGGCGCATGCCCTCCTCGTCCGCCCACTTGTCGCTCGGTGGGGTCCCGCGCGGTACCGCCGACATCGCGTCGCTCCACAACGTCAGGGGCGCCCCCTGCGCCGTGCGGTCGAGCGCCAACTCCACCGCACGGCGGTAGGGGATCGGCGCGACGTCGTAGCGGCGGGCCGGCACCGGGTCGCGGACGACGACTTCGCTGGTGAGGCCATCGACCAGCGGCCGGGCGATGGAGGCCGGGATGGGCGTGACGAGATTGATCCAGTAGCTCGACAACCGTGGACTCAGCACCGGCGTCGGGACGATCCAGCGGCGCAACCCCCGCGCGTCGGCGTAGATCTCCATGAGCTCCCGGTAGGTGTGGACGTCCGGCCCCCCGATCTCCACGATGCGGTGGCCCTCCGGCGGGTGCCGGAGCGCCTCCCGGAGGTAGGCGAGGACGTCGCGCACCGCGATCGGTTGGATTCGCGTCGTGACCCACCGCGGCGTCGTCATGATCGGGAGGCGTTCGGTGAGGTAGCGGATCATCTCGAACGAGATCGAGCCGCTCCCCACAATGATCGCGCTGCGGAACTCGGTGACCGGCACCCCGTGGCTCGCCAGGACGCGGCCGGTCTCCTGGCGGGACGCCAGGTGCCGACTCATGCCCTGCGCCGCGTCCCCCAGGCCCCCCATGTAGATCAACTGCCCGACCCCGGCGCGGGCGGCCTCCGCCGCGACGTGGTCGGCGGCCCGGCGGTCGCGATCCTCGAACCCTTCGGCGCGATGCCCCATGGAGTGCACCAGGTAGTACCCGGCCGCGCACCCGTCGAACGCCCCGCGGAGCGACGCCGGATCGAGGGCGTCCCCCTCGACGACCTCCACGTCGTCCGCCCACGGCTTCGTCGCCAGGCGTTCCGCGTCGCGAACGAGGCACCGCACGGCGTAGCCCGCCTCCAGCAGGCGGGGCACCAGGCGCCCCCCGAGGTACCCGGTCGCGCCGGTCACCAGCACCCTCACGGCGTCCGCCCGCGTGCGTCGTCCGGGTCCATGCCCCCATCGTGACCCGGGCGCCGTCCCGCGACGGGGGGCCAGGCTGCGAACGGGCGTCCCTTCACGCCGGACCGGGGGTCCGGAGGGACCGAGCGAGGCCGGCGGCGTGCCCGGCGTCGAAGAGCAGCAGGAAGCCGCCCTGGATCGCGACGCCGAGCGCGTGCCCACGGCGGGCGTCGCCCGGGTCCCCGATCGTCGCCAGGGCCGCGGCGACGGCGAGGTAGCCGACGTCCAGGCCAGCGTTCACGAGCAGCAGGCGGCGGGTCCGGCGGCGCTCCGCCTCGCTGGCCTCGAGGGAGGCGGCCGCCCCCGCCGCCCGCTTCACGGCGTGCGCGCGCAGGCCGGCGCCCGCGATCGCGGCGTCGATCGCGCCCCACACCGCGAACTGCAGGGCGACCGCCGCGGTGAACGGCGTCGGGCCGCCCATCGCCAACGCGAGCGCCACGCCCATCGACGCCGCCGCCCACCCGAACAACTGCAGCCCGATCGCTCGGTTTCGACGCCAGAACGCCGCGACCGTCACGTCAGAACGCCGTCCGGAGCGTCAGCCTCGTCCGCAGGGTCCGGCCGTCGGGGCCGCCCCGCACGCCGGCGTCGAGCACGAGGTCCGCGTCGCCGCTCGGCCGCGTCCACGACGCGCCGGCGTCCCACCGCGCAGCGCGCGCCCCCTCGGTCCGGGGCCAAGCGACCCCCGCCGACGCCTCGAGGCGGCCGCGCGCGCCGACCGCCCGCGAGGCGGACGCCCGGACCGCCGGACGACTCCCGTCGACGAACCCGTCCACCGAACCGTCCGCCGGGGCGGGGGTGCGCGCCAGACCCCCACCGGGCGGGGCGACGTGGGTTTCCGCGGTCCAGAGCCACGCGCCGGCGTACCCGGAGGCGCCCACCCCACCGCGCACGGCGGCGGGGGCCTGCAGCACCCACGCTTCGCCGTAGACGACCTGCCCCCCGACGGTCGTGGAGGCGGTCGCCCCGGCGGCCAGGCGGGCGGTGCGGCCCGCACCGTCGACGGCGGAGCCGCGCAGCAGGTGCGCCTCGAGGGTCGCCTCGCCGTCGATGCGGACCGACACGCCGCCGCCCGGAACCGCGCCCCCACCGGCGCCGGTCGGCGTGAGGTCGTTCCCCGCACCGGCCGGCCACGCCACGCCGGCCCGAATCCGTGCGTCGCCCAGGTACCCGCGGACGCGGACGCCCCACGCCCCGCGCGGGTCGCCGCTCGCGAGCGGGACGTCCAACGTGACCGCCGGCGCGAGCCGCAGTTCCCCCAGCGGACGGCGCTGCAGGCCGGCGCGGACCCGCCACGCGCCGCCCTCCAGCGCGACGGTGGCCTCCTGCAGGCCGTGCCGGACCGTCGCCCCACCCGTCGCGGGGTCGCGGGTCACGGTCGGGGCGGCCTCCATCGCGAGCGTGAGGGCGTCGGCGACCTCCACGCCGAACGCGACCCGGGCGGTGGCGCCCGCATCGAGCTCGACGGCGTCGACCCCCGCATCGTTCAGGGGGACCTCCGGCGCGAGGCGGGCCTCCAGCTCCACGCGGAGCACGTCCTGCGCCGCCCCCGTCGGGAGCAGCGCGACGAGCGCGAGCGCCAGGGCCGCACCGTGGCGTCCGGCGGCGGTCACGGCGTCCCCCGCGGGGCGTCGCCGTCCGCGACGCCGTCGTCGACGACGCGTCCGTCCTCGAGGCGCACGATGCGGTCGACCCGGTCGAGCAGGCGGGGATCGTGCGTACTGAACACGAAGGTCACGTCCTCCTCCTCGTTCAGGCGCCGCATGAGGTCGATCAGGTCGGCGCCGGCCTGCGAATCGAGGTTCGCGGTGGGTTCGTCCGCCAGGACGATCGTCGGGTCCGCCGCGATGGCGCGAGCGATCGCCACGCGTTGTTGCTGCCCGCCGGACAGTTGGTTCGGTCGGCGGTCGGCGAAGCCCTCCATGTCGAGGCGCGCGAGGGCGGCGCGCGCCTTCGCTTCGCGCGTCGCGCGGGCCTCGCCCCGCAACTCCAGGACGAACGCGGCGTTCTCGAGGGCGGAGAGGACCGGCACGAGGTTGTACGCCTGGAAGACGAACCCGAGGTGGGCGAGGCGCAGGCGCGCCGCGGCGCGGCGGGGGAGACGATCGATGCGCCCCCCGTTCAGCCACACCTCGCCGGCGTCGGCCCGGTCGAGGACCCCCATGAGGTGCAGCAGCGTCGATTTGCCGCTGCCCGACGGCCCCGCGATCGCGGTGAACTCGCCCGCCGTCACGTCCAGGTCGACGCCGTTCAGGGCGGTCGTCGTGACGTCGCCGACGCGGTAGCTCTTGCGCAGGTCGCGCACGCGGTACAGCGGATGCGCGCTCACGCTTGGAACCTCATCGCGTCGACCGGCTCGATCCGAGCCGCGATCACCGCGGGCCACGCCGCCGCCAGGACGGCGGTGAGGACGGCGAAGCCGACCGCGAAGGCGACCTGGCCCGGATCGACGGAGAGGTAGAAGACCGGGTCGAGCCCGAACGAGGCGTAGTACGACTCGAGCCCGGGAATGCGGACGCCGTCGGCGTAGGCGGCGACGAACGCCAACCCACCGGCCGTCCCGACCGCCGCCCCGACCCCCGCCAGTAGGATGCTCTCCGTCGCGATCATGCCCAGGACGCGCAGGTCCCCCGCCCCGAGGGCGTGGAGGACCCCGAACTCGCGGATGCGTTCCATCACGCTCAGGTACACGGTGTTGAGCATCAACAACCCCGCGAGGACGAAGAAGAGGATCGACACGGCGAACATCAGCGGGTCGAGGGCGTCCAGGAGGCGTTGGGTGGCGGGGTTCGCCGTTCGCCAGTCCTCCACCTGGAGGTCCGGCAGCGCCTCCGCCAACGCCGACGCCAGTGCGGCGCTCGCGTCGTCCTGGTCGATCCGTCGGAGCGACGTCCCGTGCACCTCGATGCGCTGCACCGCGCCGGGCGCGGCGAGCGCTTGCGCGTCCTCGAGCGTCGTCCACGCCGCCGCGATCTCCGCCCCGGGGTCCGCGAGATCGACGGTACCGACCAGGGCGTATGCCGCGACGCCGTACCCTTCGCCGCCGGGGGCGTAGGCGACGACCTCGTCGCCGACCTCGACGTCGAGGGCGCGCGCGAGGCTGGCGCCCAGCACGATCTCGCCGCTCGCCTCGAGGAACCGCCCGTTCAGGGGCGCGTCGCCGAGCCGGCGTGCGCGGGCGGCGTCCGGCCACGGTTGGGCGTGGAGCGCCACCCCGCGCGAGCGCGCCGCGCCCGACAGGAGGGCGGGGACGTCGAGGGTCGGGAGCACCAGCGGCGCCGCGAGCGCGGCGTCCGCCTCGCGGCGGACGGTCGCGAGGATCGGCTCCGCGTCGCGGATCAGGGTCGCGTCGAAGCGGGTCGCGTCCCGCGCGCCGGGGACGGTCACGATCACGTGCCCGCCGCGCTCGGTGAGGGTCTGGTAGAGGCCGTTCTCGGCCGCGCCCCCCAACGCGAAGTACGCGACGCTGAGCAGCACCACCGCCCCGACCGCGCCGGCGGTGACGAGGCTGCGGCGCCGTTGCCGCCACAGGTTGCGCCACGCGAGCGCGATCACCAGCGGCACCCCGTCTCGAGCGCCTCGAGCGTGAAGCAACGGTCGGGAGGACGGACGTCGAACGTGGCGTCCTCCCACGTCGCGACGGTCCGGCCGCCCCCCTCGGTGAGGTCGACGACCTCGAAGCGGGTGGGGACCGTCCGGCCGTCCTCCAACGTCCGCGGGTCGCTGAGGGTGAGGCGCTTCACGGGGGCGTCGCGCTGATCGAAGTACGTGAGGTCCATGGGCGTCAGGTCGGGCAGGCTCGCGGTGAAGCGGAGTTCGCCGTACGGCGTCGGGGCGCCCGCGCGCGGTACCAGCGACAACGTGATGCGGTCGTCGGTCCGTTCGCGCACGCGGGCGTCGTAATCGTCGCGGACCTCGTCCCCGGCGAGGTCGTCGTACGACAGGTCGCTCCCGAGGAAGCCGTCGCTGCGCCCCGAGGGGGGCAGCCGTAGGCTGCGGCCCACCCGGGGGGCGTACACGAACAGGGCGTCCCCGTCGACGAGGAACGCGCGCCCCGCTTCGCGGGGCGGTTCGACGACGCGCGTCAGAGAGCGTTCGCCGCCGTCGGCGATCGTCTCGAGGACGTACCGGTCGGTGCCGTCCGCGCGCTCGACGTGCATCACGACCGTGGCGCGTTGCCCGCCACCCCGCAGGTTGTCGACGATGCGCTCGAGGATCGCGTCGGCGTCCGACGGCGTCGTGGCCCCCTGCGCGAGGGCTCCGCCGCTCAGGAGTGCAGCGGCGAGGACGGCGGCGATGCGGACGCAGTGTGCGGTCGGTCGGGTCGGCTGGATGGCGTGAGGCATCGTCGTGAACTCCTCAATCGTTGGCGCGCATCGCTTCGGCCGGGACGAGCCGAGCGACGCGGCGGGCGGGGGTGAGGGCGGCGAAGAGGGCGGCGAGCGCGACGGTGACGCCGGCGTAGGCCAGGTACTCGAGCCGGAGGTCGGCGCGAATGTCGTCGCCGAGCGCCAGGCCGGACAGGAAGTCGCCGTAGACGCCGGTGAAGAACGGACCGAGGACGTTCACCTCGTGCAGGAGGTACAGCAGGCCGTACCCGAGGACCGCGCCGACGCCGTACCCGAGGAGCGTCCCGAGGACCGCTTCGAGGACCACCATCCACGCGAGCCGCGCGTGGTCGAGGCCGAGGGCGAGGATCACGCCGAACTCGCGGGTGCGTTCCATCACCGAAACGACGAGGCTGGAGGTCACCGCAATCGCGCCGAACAGGCTGAAGAGGAGGCCGATGGGGATCATCGAGACGCGTTCCGCGGCGAGACCGCGCGCGAGCTCGCCCATCTGCTCGAGGATGCCGTAGGCACGCACGTTCTCGGGGAGGCGGTCGGTGACCGCCGCGGCGACGGCGGCTTCGCGGCCACGGGGGACGTCGAGGGCGAGTTCGGTCGCGCCGTCGACCCCGGCGAGGGCGCGGGCGTC
>JAVLCF010000103.1:0-1901 GCA_031581195.1 Trueperaceae bacterium
CGCCGCGACGACGCGGAGGCCGCGGAGTTCGAACGGACCGGGATCGAACCCACCCGCCCGTCCGCCCCCGAGGCCGCGACGGACGACGAGGACGACACCTCTCCCGTCTGGGTGTTCGACCGTCCCGAGGAGGCGTAGGGCCGCCGGGGGCGCGACGCCGTGCGTCGCCGCCCCCGGCGGCGGCGTTCAGCGCGAGCGCACGCGGTTGCGCAAGGTCCCGAGCTTCTCGATCTCGATCACCATTTCGTCGCCGTCCGCGAGGAACTTCGGTGGGTCGAACCCGATGCCGACCCCCTCGGGCGTCCCGGTCGCGATCACGTCCCCCGGCTCCAGCGTGATGCCCGCCGAAACCGTCGCGATGAGCGTGGGAACGTCGAAGTACAGGTCGGCGGTGGACCCGTCCTGGCGGACCTCACCGTTGATGGTGGTGCGCACCTGGAGGCGGACCGGCCAGCCGACCTCGGACGTGTGGACGAGGTACGGCCCCATGGGGCAGAAGGTGTCCAAGGTCTTGCCGAGGAACCACTGGCTGGTGCGCTTCTGCAGGTCCCGGGCGGTGACGTCGTTGATGATCGTGTAGCCGAAGACGTGCTCCTCCGCCCGCTCGGGCGGGATGTCCGCACCGGCCTTGCCGATCACGACCCCGAGTTCGCCCTCGTAGTCCACCTTCGTCGACAGGTCGGGCCGAAGGACGACGGGGTCGTCGGGGCCGACGACGGACGTCGGCGCCTTCGTGAAGACGATCGGGGCGGGGGGCATGTCCGCCCCGCGCGTGAACTCCGCGTTGTGCTTGACGTAGTTGAGGCCGACCGCGAACACGTTCTTGCGGGGGCGCGGGATCGGCGCGAGCACGCGCACGTCGTCGAGGGCGTGCACCGCGTCGGCAGGGAGGTGATCCAGGGCGGCGAGGAGGCGCTCGGTGAGGGCGATCCCCGCCTCCCCGAGGTCGATGAGGGCCAGCATGGTCGTCGGGGCGGACGCCTCTCCCACGGCGGCCGCGGCCCGAGCGACGTCGACGACGCGTCGTCGCTCGCCGTCCAGGACCCCCAATCGCGCTTCCCCTCCCGAATCGAACGTCACGAACGTCATGGTCGGCGGTCTCCTTTCGGTCGGCGTCCGGCCGAAGACCGGACCGCCACGTCCTGCGCAGGCGCGTCGCTCACGACGACGCCGCGCTTTCCTTCCAGGCGGCGAACCGCTTCTCGAGCCACCCGAACGCACCGATCAGGACGGTCCCGAGCAGCGCGATGACGAGGACGGCGGCGAGCATGCGGTGGGTACGGAAGTAGGCGGATTCGGTCTGGATGATCCCACCGAGGCCGGTGAGGTCGAGGAAGATCTCCGCGACGATCACGCCGACCAGCGCCCGCCCCATGGCGATGCGGAGGCCGGCCATGATGTACGGCACCGACCCCGGCAGGATGACGTGGCGGGCGAGCTGACGTTCGTCGGCCCCGAACGACGTCGCCACTTCGACGAGATCGCGGCGGGCGTTGCGGACGCCGATCGCGGTGTTGATGACGATGGGAATGAAGGTCCCCAACCAGATCAGGAAGACGCGCCCCTCGTAGCCGACCCCGAACCAAAGGATGATGAGGGGGACGAGGACGACGCGTGGGGTGGCGTAGATGGCGTCAAGATAGGGCTCGACGACGTCGGACAATAGCTTCCAGCGGCCGAGCACCAGGCCGAGCGGCAGACCGACGACCACGCTCAACAGGAAACTCACGCTCAGCGCGTTCATCGTGATGCCGAAGGCACGCTGCATCCGGCCGGCCTCGATCAGTTCCAGAAAGCCGCTCCAGACGCGTGAAGGGGGCGCGAAGAGGATGGGGTCGGTCAGGCGCCCGAGCGTCTCCCACGCGGCGAGGAACACCAGGAGGGCGAGGGCGGGGGGCGTC
>JAVLCF010000103.1:1911-8436 GCA_031581195.1 Trueperaceae bacterium
ATGTCGCGCACGTAGCCGCGGAGTCGGACCCACGCCCCGCGGGGGGAGGGACCGGAGGTCCCTCCGTTCGCGGGCGTCGACAGGGGGGTCGTCGACATCGATGCGTCCTACTGGCCGCAGCCCAGCGCGGCGGCGTCTTCGAGGAAGCTGATGTCGATGTAGTCGGCGACCTGCACCGGGCTGGTGATGTCGCCGGTCTCCAGCATCGCCTCCATGAGGCCCTGCATCCCGGCGGTCGACAGGACGCCCTCGGGGGTCGTGGGCCACATGCCGACGTCCATCGCGGCGTCGTAGAGGCCGAGGACCGCGGCCTCGCTGGTGCCCGGAACCTGCTCGACCGTGTAGGCCAGGAAGGCGTCGCGATGCTCGTTCGCCCACCGGTTCGACTCGAGGTTCCCGCAGGCGATCGCGAGGGCCAGGTCGGGGTTGGCGTCGATGTACTCCGCGCGGCTGAAGTACAGCTCGGTCGCGAAGTCGGGCACGACCTCGCTCATGTACTGCACGACGCGCGCATCGTCGGTCTTCTCGGCGAGGTCGAACCAGTCGTCGAGGCCGATGGTGACCGCGTCGACCCGGCCGGCGAGCAGCGCGGCGGCGCGATCGGGGCTCCCGCCGATCTGCACGAAGCTCACGTCGCGTTCGGGGTCGAGCCCCTCGTCGGCGAGGGAGAAGCGGGTGAGCAAGGCATCGAAGCCGGCGGGCCCGGACATGCCGATCGTGCGGCCCTCGAGGTCGGCGACCGATGCGACGTCGGCCTGGCCGGCGAGGACGTAGTTGATCTTCGATTGGGGCGAGCCGATCGCGGTGAGTTCCGCGCCTTGCGCAGCACCGATGATCAGCTCGTCCGCGCCGTGGGGCGCCAGGTTGCTGCGGTTGGCGATGAGGGCCTGCACGCCCGACGTGTTCGTCAGCGTGACGATCTCCACCTCCGCGCCCCAGGCTTCGAGCATGTCGAGCATGTAGGCCTGCGGCATCAGCAGCGCGCCGGCCAGCGAACTGGTCGTCGTGATGCTGGTGCCCGAGAGGTCGAGGTCGTACTGGGCGGCGGCCTCCTCGGGGGTGAGTTGGGCGGTGGCGACGCCGGCCACGAACACCGCGGCGAGGCTCAGCGTGCGAAACAGACGGGCAACGGACGTCTTCATACGGACTCCTTGGGTTCATCTCCGCAACGGAGGTCCCGAGATCGAACTCGGGCGAGCGAGGGGGGACGGGACGACGGTCGGACCTCCCTTCTGCGACGCAGCGGCGCGTCGAGGCCGTTCCGGGTCAGGTGCTCCAGACCTGGAAGCGGCGCTCGAGGAGCGCGAGGAGTTTGGTGAGGACGATCCCGAGGAACGGGAGGGGGAGGATGGCGGCGATCAGGTAGGCGGTCTGGAACGACGAACCGTAGGTCGCGATCAGCGTGCCGAGCCCGCTCAGGCGGAGGTAGACCTCGGCGATGGCCATCCCGACGACGCCGCGCCCGATCCCGAGGCGTACGCCCGCGAGGATGAAGGGAACGGCGGCGGGGATGACGACGCGACGCACCAGGCCCCACTCGTGGCGCACCCCGAAGGAGCGGGCGACCTCGAGCAGGTCCGGAGGCGTATCGCGCGCGCCCTGGTAGACGTTGATCAGGATGGGGAAGAAACTGGCGAGGAAGACGACCACGACGCGGCCCGACAGGTCGAACCCGAACCAGATGAGGACCAGCGGGACGAGCGCGACGGTCGGGAGGGCGTACAACCCCGAGAAGTACGGGCTCAGGGTGCGGTCGAGCCAGCGGTAGCGGCCGACGACGAGGCCCAGGAACACCCCGAGCGCCAGCGCGGTCGAAAAGCCGATGACGAGCAGGCGCAGGCTCTCGAAGAGGGCGGCGGGCAGCGGCCCGAAGAGGATGTCGACGAAGGCGGCGACGACGGCCGAGAACGGCGGCAGGACGTCGGGGTTGCCGAACCGCCCGCCGGCCTCCCAGGCCCCGAAGACGACGAGCGCGAAGACGAGGTGCTTCACGTAGCGCATGGCCGCCTCAGACCGCCGCCCGTGCAGCCTGCATCTCGTCCGCCTCGTGCCGCACGATGCCCTCGCGCAACATCTCCCAAATCTCGTGGCGGACGCGAGCGAACTCCGGTTCGGCGCGCACGTCGTACTCCCAGCGTCGGCGGGGGAGCGGGACGTCGACGACCGCCTGGACGGTGCCGGGCTGGCCGGTCAGGACCACGACCCTGTCGGCGAGCAGGACCGCCTCATCGAGATCGTGCGTGATGAACATGACCGACTTCTTGGTTTCGGACCACAGCTTGAGCAGTTCCTCCTGCATCAACTCGCGCGTCTGGGCGTCGATCGCCCCGAACGGCTCGTCCATCAACAGGATCTCCGGGTCGGCGGTCAACGCTCGGGCGAGCCCGACGCGCTGCTGCATGCCGCCCGACAGCTGGTGGGGGTGGGCATCCTCGAACCCCTCGAGGCCCACCTTCGCGATGTTGGCGCGGGCGAGGCGGTCGGCTTCGGAGGCGGCCGTATCGCGGATGTCGAGGGGGAAGCGGACGTTGTCGAGGACGGTCTTCCACGGGAACAGGCCGAACGTCTGGAAGACGACCGCCCGGTCGTCGCCGGGGCCGGTGACCGGCCGGCCGTCGATGGCGATGGTGCCGTCGGTGGGGGTGGACAGCCCGGCGACGATCTTGAGGAGCGTCGTCTTCCCCGAGCCGCTCGGTCCGATGACGGACACGAACTCGTGGTCGGCGACGTCCAGATCGATACCTCCGAGGGCGAGCAGCTCGCTGCGTACGCCGCCCCGGCGGATGTGGAAGACCTTTCGGATGCCTCGGATCGACAGCTTGACGTTCTTCGAATCGCTCACGGTGTCCCCTCCAGAACGGTGTGAAGACGGCGTCGCGCTCAGCCGGCGACGACGGTGTTGCGCAGGGCCCCGAGCCCGTCGATGCGAACCTCGACGACGTCCCCGGGATGCAATGGACAGAAGCCGGGCGGCGTCCCGGTGAGGACCAGGTCGCCCGGTTGCAGCGTGAGGGAGGCGGTCACGATCTCCAGGACCTCCCCGAGCTTGAACGTGAGGTCGGCGGTGGAGGCGTCCTGCTTGACCTCGCCGTTGACGAGGGTCTGCAGCGCACGCGTCTCGGGGTCGGCGTAGTCGGTGTCGATCCAGGGCCCCACGGGACAGAAGGTGTCGGAGCTCTTGGCCCGCCACCACTGGGTGTCGGCGAGCTGCCAGTCGCGGGCGGTGAGGTCGTTGGCGATGGTGAAACCGAGGACGTAGTCGCGCCAATCGGCGGCGGCCACCTTGCGTGCGGTCGCGCCGATGACGAGGGCGAGCTCCCCTTCGAACTCGAAGCGCTGGCCGGCGGGGGCGACGACGTCGGCGTCGGGACCGACGATCGTGTTGGCCGCCTTGAGGAAGACGTTGGGGATCTCGGGCCGCTCGAGCCCCTTGGCGGCGAGGAGTTCGTCGTAGTTGTTCCCGACGCACACGATCGTGGTGGGTTCGACGGGAGCGAGCAGGGTCGCCTCGGCGAGCGGCCCGACGACGGCGCCGCGCCGCAGGGCGCCGGGCGCGCCCTCCGCGGCGTACAGCGTGTCGCCCTCGATGAGGCCGTGACGGGGACCTTCGGGGCTGGCGTAGCGGACGATGCGCATGGCGTTACTCCTTTTCGGGGGCGGCTTCGGCGGCCGGGTCGGCGTCGAGGCGTTCGGCGAGCGAGGTGACGGTGGATTGCAGGTGGCCCTGCAGGAGGCGTCCGGCGGCGTCGACGTCGCCCCGCCGGCAGGCGCGGTAGATCGCCCAGTGCTCCTCCTGGGCGTGCGCCGTACGGTCGCGTTGCGTGACGAACAGGCGGAGGAACCGATCGGATTTGACGCGGAGGTTGTCGATGGTCTCGATCAGGAGGCTCGGGCGATCGCGTCCGTAGAGGAGGTCGTGGAACTCGACGTTGGCGGCGATCCACGCCGCGCCGTCCTCCTCCTCGTCCATGCGGTGCAGCAGCGCCTCCATGGCGGCGAGGACGTCGTCGCCCATGCGGGGGAGGTTGCGGCGAAGGGCGAGCACCTCGAGGGCGATGCGCATCTCGTAGATCTCGGTGAGTTCGGCGGACGAGAGGCTGGACACGATGGCGCCCCGGTAGGGCTGGAGGGTCACGAGGCCCTCGGCGTCGAGCTGCCGGAGGGCTTCGCGGATCGGCATGCGGCTCACGCCGAGGCGTTCGGCGATCTCGGCCTGGTTGAGGCGTTCGCCGGGCTTGAGGAGGCCGGTGGCGATCGCTTGGCGTAGGCGGGTCGTCACCTGTTCGGTGGCCGGTTCACGCCCGAGGGTCTCGAATACGGTACTATCCATAATATTGGATCCAATCTACGGGATTGGGGATGAGGATAGTGGGTTCGCGCCCACGTGTCAACGTCCACCCCTGCGCCTGCGCGCACCGCGCCGAAAGGAGGCCCCCATGGGCCTGTTCCGGAGCCGCCCCAAAACCTACGTCCGCGCCCCCGACCCCCGCTGGAACCCCGACGGCTGGGCGACCCGCGTCCCCCTCACCCACCTCGAGAACTTCGGGGAGGTCCTCCGCGCCGGCTGGGAGAACCGCGACCGCGCCGGCTACGCCTGGCGCATCCTGCAGGACGGCGTCTGCGACGGCTGCGCGCTCGGCACGAGCGGCATGAACGACTGGACCGTCGACGGCATCCACCTCTGCAACGTCCGCCTCCGCCTGCTCCGCCTCAACACCGCCCCCGAAGCGCCCATCGAGCGCTTCGCCGACGTCGGCGCCCTCCGCACCCTGTCCTCGCAGGAGCTCCGCGACCTCGGTCGCCTCCCCCATCCGATGATCCGCCGCCGCGGCGACCCCGGCTTCCAGCCCATCGACTGGGAGGAGGCCCTCACCCTCATCGCCGAGCGCATCGACCCGGACGCCCCCGACCGGACGTTCCTCTACCTCACCAGCCGCGGCCTCCCCAACGAGACCTACTACGCCGCACAGAAGGCGATGCGGGCAATCGGTACGAACAACGTCGACAACGCCGCCCGCGTCTGCCACTCCCCCAGCACCGTCGCGCTCAAGGCCTCGATCGGGGTCGGGGCCACCACCTGCTCCTACGGCGACCTCGTCGGCACCGACCTGATCACCTTCTTCGGCAGCAACGTCGCCAAGAACCAACCCGTCCTGATGAAGTACCTCTACCACGCGAAAAAGGCGGGCACGGAGGTCGTCACCGTCAACCCCTACCGCGAGCCCGGCATGGACGCGTACTGGGTGCCCTCCGACGTCGAGAGCGCCCTGTTCGGCACGAAGATCAGCGACGCCTTCATCCAGGTCGCCCCCGGCGGCGACCGCGCCTTCCTCCACGGCACCCTCAAAGCCCTCGTCGCCGCCGACGCCCTCGACCACGCGTTCATCGCCGCCCACACCGACGGCTGGGAAGCGCTTCGAAAGGTCCTCGAGGCGACCCCCTGGAGCACCCTCGAACGCGCCGCCGGCCTCACCCGGCACGACATGGAGGCCTACGCCGAACGCGTCGCGAAGGCCGAACGCGCCGTCTTCGTCTGGGGCATGGGCATCACGCAACACGGCGACGGCGAGGACAACGTCCGCGCCATCGTCGATCTCGCCCTCTCGCAGGGCTTCATCGGCCGCGACGGCTGCGGCCTCATGCCGATCCGCGGGCACAGCGGCGTGCAAGGCGGCGCGGAGATGGGCGCCTACGCCACCGCCCTCCCCGGCGGCGAGGCGCTCACGCCCGACACCGCCGCCGCCCTCTCCGAACGCTACGGCTTCACCGTCCCCAACGCGCCCGGCTTCACGACCCCACGGATGCTCGAGGCCGCCGCCCGAGGCGACGTCGACGTGCTCCTCGCCGTCGGCGGAAACTTCCGTGAGGTCATGCCGTCGCCGACGGCGTCCGACGCGGCGCTGTCCGCCATCCCTCTCCGCGTGCACGTCGACGTCGTCGCCAGCAGCCAGATGCTCACCGACCCCGCCGACACCGTGATCGTGCTCCCCACCACCACCCGCTACGAGATCCCCGGCGGCGTCACCGAGACCAGCACCGAGCGACGCATCATCTTCAGCCCCGAAATCCCCGGGCCGCGCGTCGCCGCCGCCCGCCCGGAGTGGGTCGTCCTCACCGACCTCGCCCGCCGCGTGCGGCCCGACCGCGCCGACGCCGTCACCTTCGACGGCACCGCCGCCATCCGCCGCGAGATCGCCGACGTCGTCCCTTTCTACGCCGGGATCGACGGCCTCGCCGCGAAGGGCGACCAGGTGCAGTACGGCGGCCGGCACCTCTGCGCCGGGGGCACCTTCCCCACCCCCGACGCGCGCGCCCGGTTCCACCCCGTCCCCGTCGACGACGCGCCGACCCCGGCGGGCGACTTCCGCGTCGTCACGCGCCGCGGCAAGCAGTTCAACAGCATCGTGCACGCCGACGTCGACTCCCTGAACGGACTGTCGCGCGAGGCGGTCCTCATGGCGCCCGGCGACGCCGCCGACCTGGGGCTGGCGAACGGCGCGGCGATCGAGGTCGACGACCTCGATC
>JAVLCF010000104.1 GCA_031581195.1 Trueperaceae bacterium
GCGAGGTGGGGGACGTCGTCGACGAACAGCAGCGCCGGCGCGTCGCCCGCGTCGGGTCGGTGGTCCCGCAACGCCCGCGCGAGCGCGTC
The DNA here is from genome assembly GCA_031581195.1 of Trueperaceae bacterium. Taxonomy (NCBI): domain Bacteria; kingdom Thermotogati; phylum Deinococcota; class Deinococci; order Trueperales; family Trueperaceae; species Trueperaceae bacterium. The sequence goes on from JAVLCF010000104.1 coordinate 90, forward strand.
GGGCGTCCGCACGTCCCGCGCGCTCCACGTCGCGACCCCCCCGAGGAAGCGGGGGGCGAGGACGCGGGCGGCGGCCCACGCGACCGTCGAGGCGCCCATCCCGGGCGCGCCGGGCACGACGACGGCGCGCTGTTCGTCCTCCAGGAACGCCCGCTCGATCTCGAGGATCTCCGCGGTGCGTCCGACGATCCCCAGCGGGGCGGGCGGCGCGCCCGGCATGCCGGGCGCGCCGGCGTCGCGCGCCGCGAGGCTCGCGGCGAGCGCGTCCAGCGCGGCGGACGGCCCCTGGTCGAGCTGCCGGCGGATCTCGAGGCGGGCGGCGTCGACCTGCGCGAGCGCGGCGTCGCGCCGCCCGAGGCTGGCCAGGAGGCGCGCGAGGCGACGGTGGGTCGGTTCGTCCCACGAGCGGCAGGCGAGCGCGGTGCGGAGCGCGTCGACCGCCGCCTCGTCGCGGCCCTCGCGCAGGTAGGCGTCGCTCGCCGCGGTCCAGGCGTCCACGGCGGTGCGGACCACGCGCTCGCGGAGGGCGTCGACCCACTCCGCGAACTCGGGCGCGTCGGTCGCGTCGAGGCCCGGCAGGACCGGGGTGGTGCCGTCCGCGCCGACCGGGCGCTCCCCGGCCGGCGCCTCGAAGCGCGCCCAGGCGTCGAAGTCGGCGAGGTCGTTTTCCAGCGCCACGTCGGGGCGCAGGCGGACGGTGCGGCGGTCGGCGTCCAGGACGTCCCCGATCCGCTTGCGGACGTCGGCGAGCGCGAGGCGCAGGTTGTTCTTGGCGCTGGTCTCGTCCGCGTCGGGCCAGAACAGGGCGGCGAGGTCGGGGCGGGGGACCGCCCGCTCCTCCGTCGCGAGGTAGAACACGAGCGCCGCCGCCTTCCGGTAGCGCAGCGCGACCGGAACGCCGTCGTCGTCGAGGATGGAGGCGTCGAAGTAGGCCAGCCGCATGCGTCCTCCCGTCCCGCGAGTCTACCGCGTCGTGACCCCCATGCCGGCCTTGCGTAACGGTGTGACGACGCCGGGCGGGGTGGGCCGTCAACGCGGCGCGTGACCCTTCGGTGACGCACGTCCCGGGGGGCGCCCGGTAGCCTCACGCCATGGCGAACGCATCCGCGGTGCCCCCCACCGCCGACGCCCGGACGACGGCGGAGCGCCTCGCGCGCTACGACCGGCCCGGTCCGCGCTACACGTCCTACCCGACCGCCGTCGAGTTCCACGAGGGCTTCGGGCCCGACGCGTACGCCGCGACCCTCGCGGCCGCCGCCCGCCGGCCCGACGACCCGCTGTCGGCGTACGTGCACCTTCCCTTCTGCGCGGAACGCTGCGCCTTCTGCGGGTGCAACGTCATCGTCGGCCGCGACCAGGGGCTGGCGGACCGGTACCTCGACCACCTCGAGCGCGAGATCGCGCTCGTCGCGGAGGCGCTCGGGGAGCGCCGCACCGTCGTGCAACTCCATTGGGGGGGCGGGACGCCGACCTTCTTCACGACCGCGCAGATGGCGCGCCTGATGGACGCGTTCGAGGCGGCGTTCGCGCTCGCGCCCGGCGCGGAGGTCGCCATCGAGGTCGACCCGCGCGTCACGACCCCCGAGCAGGTCGCTTGGCTCGCGGAGCGCGGCTTCACGCGCGTCTCGATGGGGGTCCAGGATTTCGACGCCGCGGTGCAGGACGCGATCGGGCGGCACCAGACGGCGCTGCAGACGACCGCCCTCTACCGCCGCTTCCGCGCGGCGGGGGTCGCGTCGATCAACCTCGATCTCGTGTACGGCCTCCCGGCGCAGACCCTCGATTCGTTCGACGCGACCCTGGACCGCACCCTCGCGCTGCGGCCCGACCGGGTCGCGGTGTACGCCTACGCGCACCTCCCGCGCGCCCAGAAGAACCAGACGCGCATCGACGAGACCCTCCTTCCGTCCCAGGAGACCCGCCTCCTGTCGTTCGGTCTCGCCCGCCAGCGCTTCCTGGAGGCCGGCTACGTCCCGATCGGCATGGATCACTTCGCGCTGCCCGGCGACGGCCTCGCCCGCGCGGCGGAGGACCGCACCCTGCACCGCAACTTCATGGGCTACACGACGCAGGTCGCGCCCGACGTCGTCGCGTTCGGGACGAGCGCCATCGGGGAGGTCGACGGCGCGTTCGCGCAGAACACGAAGAAGCTCAACCGCTACGAGGCCGCCCTCGCCGAGGACCGCTTCCCCGTCGAGCGGGGCTACGCCCGCACGGCGGACGACGCGCTGCGCAGCGACGTCATTCGCGCGTTGATGGTGAACCTGCACCTCGACGTGCGCGACGTCGAACGGCGGCACGGCATCGACTTCGCCGCGTACTTCGCCGACGCCCTCGCGACGCTCCGTGCGGGCCCCGAGCCGGACGGCTTCGTGCGGATCGCGCCCGACACCCTCGAGGTCACCGAGGCCGGCCGCCTGTTCGTCCGCAACGTCGCGATGGCGTTCGACGCGCACCTCGCGAAGCACCAGGGGACCGGCCGCTTCTCCCGCACCGTGTGACGGGGGCGCCGCACGGCGCCCCCGTCCGGCCCCCGCACGGCGCCCCCTCCCGCCGTCGCGTGGGGGGTGGGGGTCAGCCCCGGAGCGCCGTGGCGAGCGCCTGGTCGAGGTCCTCGATCAGGTCGTCGACGTGCTCCAGGCCGGTCGCGACGCGGATCATGCCGGGGCTCACGCCCGCCGCCGTCAACTCCGCTTCGGAGAGCTGCGCGTGCGTGGTGCTGGCCGGGTGCGTGACGCTCGTCTTCGAGTCCCCCAGGTTCACGAGGCGGGAGCACAACTGCAGCGCGTCGAGGAAGCGTTTGCCCGGCTCCAGGCCGCCCTCCACCTCGAACGTCACGACGCCCCCCGCCCCGCGGGGGAACAACCGCTGGGCGCGTTCGTGGTCGGGATGGTCGGGCAGGTCCGGGTGGTTCACGGCGTGCACGCCGTCGCGCGTGCGCAACCAGTCCGCCAACGCCCGGGTCGTCGCCACGGTCCGCTCCGCCCGCAGGCTGAGCGTCTCGAGGCCCTGCAGGTGCGTCCAGGCGGCGTGCGGCGACAGCGACGCCCCGAGGTCGCGGAGCCCCTCGACGCGCGCGCGGATGGCGAAGGCGACGTTCCCGAACGGTCCGTCCGTCCCGAACGTCTCCCAGAAGTTCAGGCCGTGGTAGCTGGGGCTGGGGTCGGTGAACAGCGGGTAGCGGCCGTTCCCCCAGTCCATCGTGCCGGCGTCGATCGCGACGCCGCCGATCCCGGCGCCGTGCCCGTTGATCCACTTCGTGGCGCTGTGCAGCACGACGTCCGCGCCGTGCTCGATGGGGCGCAGCAGGTACCCGCCCATCCCGGCGGTGTTGTCGACCATCACCGCCACCCCGCGCGCGTGCGCGGCGTCCGCGATCGCGCCGAGGTCCACGATGCGCAGCGACGGGTTGGGGAGGCTCTCGAGGTACACCGCGCGGGTGCGCTCATCGATGAGGGCGTCGAACGCCTCCGGCGTCGCGTCGGGGTCGGTGAAGCGCACGTCGATCCCGAGGCGCGGGAGGGTGACGGCGAACAGGTTGCGGGTCCCGCCGTACAGGTGGGGGCTGGCGACGACGTTGTCGCCGGCCTGCGCGACGGTCGTGATCGCCAGGAACTCCGCGGCGTGCCCGCTGGCGACCGCGACCGCCATCGCGCCCCCCTCGAGCGCTGCGAGGCGTTTCTCGAGGACGTCGTTCGTGGGGTTCATGATGCGGCTGTAGATGTTGCCGAACTCCTGCAGCGCGAACAGCCGTGCGGCGTGGTCGGCGTCGTCGAACGCGTACGCGGTGGTGGGGTGGATGGGGACGGTCGCGGACTTCGTGGTCGGGTCGACGGTCTCGTACCCGGCGTGCACCTGCAGCGTCTCGAACTTCGGCATGACGGACCTCCTCGCGCCCTCACGGGGCGCGGCGCCCGCCCGGCGGGCGGGGACACGGAAACGGCGTGGGCGAATCGGACCCCCGGGAGGGGGTTCGTTACGGGCGTGCGGGACCGGCGGCCGCCGCGCGGCGCGCCGGGCGCGACATTCGCCGTCCAGGGGTCCGTGGAACGGAGCGCGTCCAGATCGTCGGGTGGTGCATGCTCGCCTCCCTTCCGCTCCCGCGGGAGCGGGGGACGAAGACGAGGCGTTTCGCCCCTATCTTCCCGGAACGGCCCGCCATCGTAGCGGCCGCGCCGGCTGGATGGAGCACCCGCGGACATGATCGCGGGCTGCCGCAGGGTCGACGGGCCAGGTCCCTCGCCTGCTCTCGATAGGTGGCGCCGCAGCGCCGATGGCGACTCTACCGCGGCGCCGGGGGCGGCGCGCCACCCCCGGCGCGACGTGCGCGTCAGGCGACGTCGGCGAAGGCGGCGCGGGCGGCGCCCACGACGTCCTCCACCATCGCGTCGGTGAGCGCCAGGCTGGGGAACGCCGCCTCGAACTGCGAGGGCGGCCACCACACCCCCCGCGCGAGGAGGGCGTGGAACCACCGGCCGAAGGCGTCGGTGTCCGACGCGGCGGCGGTCTCGAAGTCGCGGACCTCCCCGTCGCGGAAGAACACCGTCAGCATGGCGCCGACCTGGTTCACGACGACCGGGACGCCGGCCTTCGCCGCACCGTCGCGCAGGCCCTGGGCGAGGGCCGCGCCGATCGCGTCGAGGCGTTCGTACGCGCCGGGGGTCGCGTCGATCGCGTCCAGGGTCGCGGCGCCCGCCGCCATCGCCAGCGGGTTCCCCGACAGGGTGCCCGCCTGGTAGACCTTCCCGAGGGGGGAGACGTGATCCATCGCGGCCGCCGTCCCCCCGAACCCACCGACCGGAAGCCCGCCCCCGAGGACCTTGCCCCACGCGACGAGGTCCGGCGTCCAGCCGTCCCGCTCGATCGCGCCGCCCCGCGCGAGGCGGAAACCGGTCATGACCTCGTCGACGACCAACAGTGCGCCGTGGCGGCGCGGGACGTCGTGCAGCGCCGCGCGGAACGCCGGCGTGGGTTCGACGACCCCCATGTTCCCCGACACCGGCTCCACGATGACGGCGGCCACCTCGTCGCCGTGCGCCGCGAAGAGCGCCTCGAGGGCGGCGACGTCGTTGAACGGCGCGACGAGGGTCTGCGCCGCGACCGCCTCGGGCACCCCCGCCGAGGACGGCACGCCGGTCGTCATGGCGCCCGACCCGGCCGCCACCAGCAGGCCGTCGGCGTGCCCGTGGTACTGCCCGACGAACTTCACGACCTTGTCGCGCCCCGTCGCGCCCCGCGCGACGCGAAGCGCACTCATGGTCGCCTCCGTCCCGGAGTTCGTGAAGCGCAGCCGGTCGACGAACGGGTAGCGGTCGACGACCCGGTCGGCGAGCTTCACCTCGCGGGCGGTGGGCGCCCCGAAGGAGGTGCCGTGCCGGAGCGCCTCCTCGACCGCCCGCTCGACGTCGGGGTGGCGGTGCCCGAGGATCATCGGGCCCCAACTGCCGACCAGGTCCAGGTACCGCACCCCGTCGACGTCGTACACGAACGGTCCGTCGGCGCGCTGCACGAAGCGCGGCGTCCCCCCGACCGACCCGAACGCCCGCACCGGCGAGTTCACGCCGCCGGGGAAGCGCGCCTTCGAGCGCTCGAACAGCGCTTCGGAACGCTCGCCCGCCTTCGACGACCCGCTCACGCCGCCACCCCCGCCGCCGCACCGGCGGCGGGCGCGGGGCCCGCGGCGCCGCGCGCCGTCGCGTGCGCGAGGGTGCGTTCGGCGACGAGCTCGGCGTCCTCGACGAGCGCGCCGACCGCGACCCCGCGGTAGGCGTTCCCGGCGACCTGGACGCCGGGGAGGGCGGCCAGGTGCCCCTCGATCGCCGCGACCCGGTCGTGGTGCCCGAGCTCGTACTGCGGAATCGCGTACGGTTGCCGCCACGTCCACGCCCGCCGCGGGGCGTCGCGCACCCCGAGCGCCTGGTCGAGCACCCCGAGCGCCGTCGCGCGGAGCGCCGCGTCGTCCTTCGCGAGGACGTCCTCGCGGCCGGCGCCGCCCATGATGACGCGGATCACGGTCGTGCCGTCCGGCGCGCGGCCCTCGAAGAGGTTCGATTCGAACAGCGCCCCGAGGACGTCGACCGGTTCGCTCGGCGCGACGAGGAAGCCGTACCCCTCCGGCGTGCGGTCGAAGGCGGCGTCGTCGAACACGAACGTCGCGACCGCCAGGTGCCCCGTCGGGATGGCGTCCAGCGACGCCGCCAGGTCCGGGGCGGCGTCCGCGACGAGGGTGCGCGCGACCTGCGGCCCGACCGCCAGCACGACCGCGTCGGCGTCCTCGTCGCGGCCGTGCGGCGTCGTGAGGACGTAGCCGCCGTCCGCCCGCCGCGCGAGGGCGGACACCGGCGCGTTCAGGCGCACGACCGGTGCGCCGTCCTCGCGGCCGGCGTTCAGGTCGTCGGCGAGGGCGTACGGCAGCCGCTGCATGCCGCCGCGCAGGGTCCAGGTGGTCTTCCCGACCCGCTTGCGTTCCTTCGCGCCGGCGATCGCCGCGACGACGAGGGAGCGGTGGTCGCGCTCCATCGTCTTCATGACGGGGAAGGCGGCGTCCACCGACAGGCGGCGGACGTCCCCGCCGTACACCCCCCGCACCATGGTGCCGAGCAGGACGTCGGCCGCCTCCGGCCCGATGTGCCGAGCGGCGTACGCGAACACCGACTCCTCGTCCGGCACGCGCCGCGCCACGAACGGCTCGAGCGCGATGCGGAGGCGTCCCGCGAGGCTCATCGGCGTGAACGACAGCAGCGTGCCCGGTCCGCTCGGGAGTTCGTGCAGCCGCCCCCCGTGCAGGATGAAGCGTTTCGCGGCGGCCTTCGACGCCTCGATGCGTTCGTTCTCAAGCCCCAATCGCGCGAGGAGGTCGGCGGTGGGGCCGGCCCCCGTCCGGAAGGCGTTCGCCGCCCAATCGAAACGCACGCCGTCCGCCTCGACGGTGCGGAGTTGGCCCCCCGGCTGGTCGGAGGCCTCGAGGACCGCCAGGTCCAGCGGGACGCCCGCCGCCTCGGCGTGCCGGCGGACGGCGTGCGCGGCGGCGAGGCCGGCGAGGCCGGCCCCGACGACGCGCACGCGGTAGGGGGCGGTCACTGCCCGCTCCCGTACAGCTTGCTTTCCTTCGACGGCGTCACCGCCGTCCGGGCGTACGGCGCGACGGGGTTGAGGATGTTGCGGCACTGCGGGTTGACGCAGCCGGGGCACCGCAGCCCGTAGTTCGGGCTCGCCGCCTGGCCCGACGCGAGGTGGTCCGCGACGAGGTCGGCGATCGCGTCCTGGAACGACGGCAGGCCGTTCAGGGCGGGCGCCCGCCGGTACTCCTCGATGCCGACCTCGTGCGCCAGCTCGCCGTACTCGATGTCGAGCTCGTGCAGCGTCTCGATGTGGTCGCTCGTGAAGGCGATGGGGACCACCAGGACGCGCTTGCGTTTCTTGCTGCCGAGGTTCTCGATGACCTTCTCGGTGCTGGGCCCCAACCAGCGGACCGGCCCGACCTCCGACTGGTAGCTGATCAGGTACTCGTTGCGGTACCCGAGGCGGCTCATGACCTCGTGCACGCTCGCGCCGACCTCCGCAGGGTAGGCGTCGCCGCGATCGACGATCGACAACGGCAGCGAGTGCGCGCTGAACACCAGGACGACGTCCTTGCGGTCGGTGGCGTCGAACCGTTCGAGGCCTTCGCGGACGGTGTGCGTCATCGATTCGATGAAGCCGTCGTGCGTCGGCCAGCGGTCGATGACGCTCCACGTGAAGCGGTCGGACAGCCCCGTGCGGCGGGCGGCGCGCCAGAGCTCGTTCATGCTGGAGCCGGTCGTCGCGCAACTGAACTGCGGGTACTGCGTGAAGGCGACCGCCCGCTCCACGCCGTCCTCCGCCATCGCGCGCAGCGCGTCGTCGCTGGTGGGGTCGATGTAGCGAAACGCGACGTAGAACTTGTGCGGCGCGGTCTCCGGCGACATCGCGTCGAGGCGTTCCACCAGCCCGCGGCCCTGCTCCTCGGTCCAGTGCAGGATGGGGCTACCGCCCCCGATGTCCTCGTAGTTCTTCTGCACGCTCTTCGTCCGCCGGTTCGCGATGAACGGCCCGAGGCGATCCTGGAACGGCAGCTGGATGATCTCCCGGTCGGCGAACAACGCCTTCAGGAACGGGTTGACGTCGTCGAGGGTCTTCGGTCCACCGAGGTTCATCATCACGATGCCGGTCGGGGCCTTCGGGGATTCGCTCATGGGGTCCTCCTGGGGTGGGGGCGGGGTCCGCACGCGCAGGGGCGTGCGTCGGGACGGGG
>JAVLCF010000105.1 GCA_031581195.1 Trueperaceae bacterium
CGGGAGGCCCAGCGTCGCGGGCCCCACGACGGCGACCCCGAAGGCGACGGCGACGGCGGCGAGGGCGCGGACGGGGGTCGCGCGCGGACGAGGGTCGGCCAAGGAGTCAGCCATGCCTCGAGGGTGGCGTATCCAGCCGCACGACGCTGCGAACCACGTCACCGTCCTCGGCGTCCTCCCGGTCCCCCGCGCCGGCCGCCTCGGGCCCGTCGGGCTTCGCGGTCGCCGTCGCGGCGTCGCCCGCCGCCCCGTCCGAGCTGGAAGAAGTCCGCCGGGCGGGCGGCGGCACCGCCGGCCGGGCGACCAGGTCCGCTTCGTCGATGAGGTCGAGGGCCTCGACCCCCGCCGCGGCGCGCCGGCCCCGGCCGGCCCGCCAGCGCTGCACCGTCGCCAGCGTCGCGAGGGCCGCACCGCCGGCCGCCACCAGCGGCCAGACCCAGCGGTCCAGGTCCACGCCGGAGCGGGGGAACGTCGCGGCGTGGATCGCCGCCGCCTGCGCCTCGCCATCCGGCGCGAGCAGGTCGACGACGGGGGGGACCGGGCGCGGCGACGCGAACGTCCAGGGGCTCGCCTCGCTCCGGAACGCACGCCACGCGTCCTCCCCGAACGGGTCGTACACGCCGGTCACCGCCTGGACGCGGCGGAAGGGCGGCGTCGCGGCGCGTGGAAGCGTCACGACGACCGCGTTCCCGCGACGTTCCGCAGGCACCTCGACGCGCAGCCCGTCCCGCCCCCGCACCGCGACCGCGCCGTCGCCGTGGACGCGCACCGCCCACGTCCAGCCCCGCCCCGGCGGGAAGCGCAGGTCGGGCCCCGGGAGGGACGTCGCCCGCTCGCCCGCCCCCCCGTCCCCGAGGTAGACGTCGATCACCGGAAGCGTGATGCCGACCGGCAACGACGCGGCGTCCACGACGTCGGCCAGCTCGATGCGGACCTCGACCGGCACGGTGTCGCTCACCCCGACCTCCACCAGGTCGAACGGTGCGACCCTCGCGTACGCCGGCGCCTGGGGGGGGATCAGGTCCCCCGCGCCGTGCGCGTCCCCCGTCGGGTCCTGCACCAGCAGCGCCGCCAACGCGAGCCACGTCAGCATCACGCACCGACCTCCCGCCGGGGCGTGCGGCGCGCCAACGCCAGCAGGTGCTCCGCCGTGACGTCCGGATCGTGCTGCGCGTACGGGCCCGCTCCCAACAGCGCGGCGCGCCGAAGCGTCACGCCCGCCCCCGCGAACCGGGCCTCGTCGACGTCGACCGGGTCGGCCGCCTCCCCGCGGTACGCCGTGCGGCGCGCCGCGTCGAGCGGAGCGTCGTTCGCGAGGACGACGTCCGGCCAGCGACCCACGTGCCGCGCCAACGCTTCGGTGTGCGCGAAGGCGTCCATCCCGTCGGTCTCGCCGGCCTCCGTCATGATGTTCGCGACGTACGCGACCGGGGCGGACGTCGTCTGCAACGCGTCGCGGACCCCCGGCACTAGGAGTGGCGCGACGACCGACGTGAACAGGCTGCCGGGCCCCAGCACCACGAGGTCGGCGTCGCGGACGGCGTCCCGGACCTCCTGCGGCGTCGTGGGCGCCGTCGGGTGCAACGCCAACCGCTCGACGGGCCCCGCGACGCCGCGCAGGGCGCTCTCGCCCTCCACCCACCCGTCCGCCTTCCGGGCGCGCAACGTCACCGGCGTCGTCGTCGCCGGCCACACCGCGCCCGAGAGGTTCAGCATCCCGTTCAGGACGCGCGTCGCGCGAAGCAGGTCCCCCTCCACCTCCGACAGCGTGGTGATGAGGAGGTTCCCGAACGTGTGGCCCGCCAACGGGTCGCCCCGCTCGAAGCGGTAATCCATCAACCGACCCACCTCGAGCGCGTCGTCCGACAACGCCGCCAAACAGTCGGACAGATCCCCGGGCGCCGGCATCCCGAACGCGTCCCGCAACCGCCCCGACGACCCCCCGTCGTCGGCGACGGTGACGACCGCCGTCAGGTTGCTGCTGCCCCGCCGCAACCCGCGCAGCAACGTCGACAGGCCCGTCCCACCCCCGAACGCCACGATCCGCGGACCGCGCGACAACCGCAGGCGCGTGTGGACGACCTCCGCGGCGTCCTTGGGGCGGGGAAGCCAATGCGACAACAAACTCCGGTTCAACCCCAGGATCGCGCGGACCGTGACGACGCCCCCCACCAGCGCCACGCCCGCCGACGCCCACCCCCCGTGACGGCGCCACGCGCCGCTCGCCAGGACCCGCTCGATGGGGGCCGCGACGTCGCTCCGGGCGTCCGCCAACAACCACAACGCGGCCGCCACCAGCCCCGCGACGAGCACCAGCGCGCCCGCCACCGCGATCGACACGAACCGCTTGACGCCCATGCCGGGCACCGACCAGAGACGCAACCGCGTCCACGCGTCCGCCGGCGGCCGCGCCGCGGGCGGGGGGGACGGCGGGGGCGTCACGCCCGCTCCGCGCCGGACGCGTCCCCGCCGCCGTCGTGCTCCGCGACGGCGTCCGCCAGGTCGCGGTGGCCGGCCTCGACCGCGAACACGTCGGCGAGGTCGTGCGCCAAGCGTTCGGCGACCGCCACCGACCGGTGTTGCCCGCCCGTGCAACCGATCGCCACGGTGTAGCTGCCGCGTCCGGCGTCGCGCGCCGACGTCGCCAACTCGCGCACGAGATCCCGGAACCGGGCGTACGCGTCGAGACCGCCGTCGGCGAACACGTACGCCTGCACCGCCGGGTCGGTCCCCGGGCGCGGCGCGAGATCGGGATCGTAGAACGGGTTGCGCAAGCCCCGCACGTCGAGGACCGTGTCGACGTCGGTCGGGACGCCGCGCTTGTAGCCGAACGAACGGACGCGCAACGCGAACGCGTCGTCCCCCACGAGACGCTGCATCCGCGCGCGCAGGTCCTTCGCCGTCGCCCGGGTCGTGTCCACCACGACGTCCGCCCGGGAGCGCAGGACCGACAACGCTTCGCGCTCCTGCGCCAGGTCCTCGCTCAGGCCGCCGCGCTGCAGCGGGTGGGTGCGTCGCGTGAAGGAGTAGCGGCGGACGAGGGTGTCGTCGCGGGCGTCGAGGTACACGACGCGCGGGGCGTACCCCTCCTCCCGCAACGCGTCCAGCGCCGCCGCCGCGTCCCCGAGGAACGCCGCGCTGCGCACGTCGATCGCGATCGCCAACGCATCCAGACCGGCGGCGGCGACGTCGCGCGCCAACGCCGGCCACAACGCCGGCGGGAGGTTGTCGACCGCCAGGAACCCGGCGTCCTCGAGCGCCTGCAACGCCGTCGTCTTCCCGGCACCGCTCATGCCGGTGACGATGACGACCGTCACGGCGACCGCTCCGGTGGGCGGACGCGGCACGCCGCGACCGTGTCGCCCGTCCGCACGATCGCCGCGGCGTCGGTCTGCGCCAACAGCGCACCGCGACACACGGGGCTCGGGGCGTCCCCCCCGAGCCACGTCACGTACGGCGCGTCCGGCGGGCCCGCCTGCGCGAAGACCGCATCCTCCGCAGGGCGGTCGCGCACCGCGTCCTCGGCGGGCGCCTGCAGGACCTGCCAGCCCGCCTCCGCGTAGCGCAGCACGCCGCGGACGCCGTCCACCTCCACCCCGAACGACGGCACGCCCTCGGCCCGCTGCCGCCAGGCGTCGGGCGCGACGAAGCCGATCTCGCGGGCGACGCACGGCACGTCGGGGGGCGCGCCGTCGCTCGGGACGACCGCCGCGGCGTCCGCGCCCGCCGCCCGCGCGAGGTCGGCGACGAGGTGCGCGTCGGCGTCCGAGCCGAAGCACCCGACCCGAACGCGGTGCCACGTCACGCCGTCCCGGACGGTGGCTTCGACGTAGGCGGGCAGCGTTGCGTCGCGCAGGTCGGCGGCGACCGCTTCCGCCTGCGCGACGTCGGTGAGGGCGACCGTCTGCACCGACCAGACGTCGGTCGAGAACGGCCGGGCGTTCGCCGCCGCGAGGCCCGCGACCCCCACGACCGCGGTCGCGACGAGGGACGCCCAGCGGCGCCCGCGCGGCGTCACGCGCCCTCCACCCGCCGGCGGGCGTCCCGCCCGAACGCCCGAAGGATCGCCAACCCCGCGCGTTGCGACTTCTCGGGGTGGAACTGCGTCGCGTGCATCGCCCCGCGACTGACGGCGCTCAGGAACGTCGTCGGGCCGTACGTCGTGCGGCCGCCGACGAGGTCGCCCTCCTCGAAGGCGACGTAGTAACTGTGCGCGAAGTAGGCGTGCACCCCGTCGGGGACGTCGCGCAGGAGGGGGGCGTCGCCGACCCCGCTCACGGTGTTCCAGCCCATGTGCGGCACGCTGACGTCACCCTCGGGGAAGCGGCGCACCGTGCCGGCCAGCGCCCCGAGGCCCGGCACGCCGGGCGCCTCCTCGGAGCCCTCCATCAGCAGCTGGAGGCCGACGCAGATCCCCAGGAACGGCCGGTCGGCGTCGAGGTGGTCGCGGACGACGGGCGCGAAGCCGCTCGCGTCGAACGACGCGACGACCTGCCCGAAGTGCCCCTGGCCGGGCAGGACGAGGGCGTCCGCCCCCTTCGCGACCTCGGGATCGGCGCTCGTGATGGGCGCCAGGCCGGCCGCAGCGAGCGCCTTCGCGACGCTGTGCAGGTTGCCGGCCCCGTAATCGATCAGGACCGTTCGCACCTCAAAGGACCCCTTTGGTGCTGGGCACCGCGTCGCCCGTCACCCGCACCGCGTCGCGCAAGGCGCGCGCGAACGCCTTCGCGACCGCCTCGGCCACGTGATGCGTCTCGCGGCCCGCCAGGACCCGTACGTGGATCGTCGCGCCGGCGTGGTTCGCGAAGCCGCGGAGGAACTCCCGCAGGTGGTGGACGGTGAAGCCGTGCGCGTCCCCCTCGAACCCGCTCGGGTCGAACGCGAGGTACGGCCGACCGCTCAGGTCCACGACCACGTGCGCGAGGGTTTCGTCCATCGGGACCCACGCGTCGCCGTACCGTTCGATGCCGAGCGAATCACCGAGCGCGTCGCGCACGACGGCGCCCATCGTGATGCCGACGTCCTCGGCGAGGTGGTGGACGTCGACGCTGGCCTCGTCCCCGTGCGCCGTGACCTGCAACCCCAGGCGGCCGTGCCGCGCGACGGCGTCCAGCAGGTGGGCGAGGAACCCGTGCCCGACGTCGAGGCGGGCGTCGCCCCCGTCGAGGTCGAGCGCGAGACGCACGTCGGTCTCGCGGGTGGTGCGGTGACGATCGGCGGATCTAGCCACGGGGGGCCTCCGAAGGGACGGCCGCGTCGAGCGCGGCGAGGAAGGCGTCGTTCTCGTCCGGCGTCCCGACGCTGACGCGGAGCGCCCCGTCGAGGCCGGGGAGGTGGTCCTGCCGGCGGACGCGGACGCCGCGCGCCATCAACGCCTCGAACGTCGCGCCGGCCGCCGCGACGCGGAACGTCACGAAGTTCGTGACGGACGGGAGCGGATCGACGCCCGGCCGGGCGGCGAGGGCGGCGGCGAGGCGCTCGCGTTCGCGGCGCGCCTCCCGAATCGTCGCCTCGCGCGCCGCGCGCGCCTCGGGGTCGCGCAGCAGCGCTTCGGCGGCGGCGGCCTGCCAGGCGGACACGTTGAACGGCAGCGTCGCCTTCGCGAGCTCCGCGGCGGTCTCCGGATGCGTCAGGGTGTAGCCGAGCCGCAACGCCCCCAAGCCGTCGGCCTTGCTGAACGTCCGCAGGGACGCGCGGTCGCGGTGGCCCTCCACGTCGTCGAGGCGGTCGCGGCCGTCGAACGCCGCGTACGCCTCGTCGACGACCGTCATCCAGCCGTGGGCCCCGGCCGCGTCGAGCACCGCCCGGACGTCGTCGTCGTCGAGCCGGTGCCCCGTCGGTGCGGTCGGGTCGGCGAGGAACAACACGCCGGGACCCCGCTCGAGCGCGGCGGTGAGCGCCGGGACGTCCAGGCGGAAGTCGGGTGGCACGAGGGGGACGGCGACCGGCTCGGCACCCAACACGCGGGCCTGCGCCATATACACCGAGAAGGTCGGGACGACCGTCGCGACCCGGCGGCCGAGGCCTGCGGCGATCACCCACGCCTGGATCGCGACGTTCGATCCGGGGGTGACGACGACGCCGTCGGCGTCCCACCCGTCGCGCTCCGCGATCGCGTCCGCGAGGGCGCGGGGGCGAAGCTCCGGGTAGCGGTTCCACGCGACCTCCGAGACCCGCGCCAACGCCCGCTCCCGCACCGCCGGCGAAAGGTCGCGCGGCGCCTCGTTCTGGTCCAGCTTGACGTCGGCCTCGGCCGCCTCGAAGGCGTACCCGGGTTCCGCAAGCAGGTCGGGACGCAGCGCCATGCCGCGCATGCTAGCAGCCGGAGGGGCGTCCGCCCGCGTCAGCGGCGTTCGCCGTCGACGTTGCGTTCGGCCCGCTCGCGCGAACGCGCGATCGCCGGCGCGAGCTCCGGCTCGAGCGCCACCGCACGATCCCACGCCGCGAGCGCCTCCTCGAACCGCGAGAGGCCGTAGTACACCAGCCCCAGATTCAGGTGGGCGCGCGCATCCTCGGGCGCGTTCGCGACGGCGTCGCGCAACGTCGGCAGCGCCCGGTCGTACCGCCCCAAGCGCAGAAAGGCGAAGCCGAGGTCGTTCTGTACCGCGCCGCTGTCGGGGTACGCCGCCAACGCCTCCTCGTAGTACGCGACGGCGTCCTGCAGGCGATCGGTGCGTTGCAGGGCGTTGCCGAGGTAGGCCGCCACCAGCGGAGCGGACGGACCCGCGGCGTCGTAGGCGGCCTGGAGGGCCTCCACCGCTTCGGCGTTGCGGCCCTGCTCGAGCTGGGCCAGCCCCCGGTCGAACGCTGCGCGCGCCTCCGGGGGGAGGGGGTCGGCGTCGTCGCCCGCGACGCGGGCGCGCTCGTCGAGCCGGTCCAGGGTGCGCCGGGCCAGCGGCTGATCCGCGTCCAGGTCGAGCGCCCGCGCGAGCGCGTCGCGGCCCTCCGCCTCGCGGCCCGACGCGGCGAGCGCCGCGCCGTACACCGCCCACCGGCCCGCGTCGCGGACGCCGTCGCCCATGTCGGGGGCGAGCTCCGCCGCGGCGTCCGCCGCGAAGCCGGCCTCGAGCAACGCGACCGCGAAGTTGTAGCGGACGGTGGGGTCGTCGTCGGCGGAGGCGGCGAACACCGCACGCGCCTCCTCGAGGCGGCCCTGCTCGACGAGGGCCAACGCCCACGCGTTCGCGACGCGGGGCACGTCGGGCGCCGCGTCCGCGAACGGCGCGAGGACCGCTTCGGCGCGCTCCGCGTCGCCCGCGGCGCGCCACGACCGGGACGTCTCGACCGCCAGGCCGACGTCGTCCGGGAACCGCTCGCGCCCCTCCTGGAGCAGTTCCAGAGCGGCGTCGGGGCGGGCGCTGCGGAGGCGCGCCGCGAGCGCGTACGTCCCGGGACGGCGCGCCATCGGTGCGCGCAGGACCTCGCGGAGGTACGCCGCGGCGCCCCCCGCGTCGCCCGCCGCCAACGCCCGGTCCACGACGGTCGCGTGAAGGGTGGTCGCGTCGGGGAGCGCGTCGCCGGCGGCACGCAACACCTGAATGCCGCGCGCGCCCTCCGCCTCGTCGGCCAACCCCACGTGCGCCTCCAGAAGGCGCGGGTACGCCTCCAACGCCGCGCGGTACGCCGCGCTGCGTTCCGCGCCGTCGAGGAGGTCGGCGAGGCCGGCCCGAGCGATCGCGTGCGCCGGGTTGCCCTCGAGGGCGCGGCGGAAGGCGTCGCGGGCCTCCGCGTCGTCCCCGGCGCGGCGCGCGACGGCGCCGCGCACCGTCCACGCCTCGACGTCGGCGGGCTGGGCGTCGGTCGCGGTCCGCGCGAACGCGGCGGCGTCCTCGTGCGCGCCGACGAGGGAGGCGAGGCGGGCGCGTTCGGTCCACGCCCAACTACGGTCCGGCGCCAGTTCGGTCGCGGCTCGCAACGCCGCGGCGTCGGGCCGCCCGACGCGGGTCGCGGCGAGCCCGACGGCCTGCAGGCCCTCCACCGTCGGGGCGCTGCGCGCGACGGCGAGCGCCTCGGCCCGCTCGTCGGCCCCGACGGGAAGCCCGAGCAGGTCGATCGCGGCGGCGGTGACGGCCGGCAGCGCGGTGCGCGGGTCGAGGGGGGTGCGCACCTCCCGGACGGCGGTGCGGCCGTCGGGCAGCACCCCGCGGAGGGTGACGACCAGGGTGCCGTCGTCGCGCGCGAGGCCGCCCGCCAGGACGGCGGCGGCGTCGAAGCGGTCCACGAGCTCCGCGACGGCGTCCTCGCCGACGCGGTTCGCCTGGTCGGCGAGGCCCACCGCATCCCCGACCGGGGGCACGAAGACGCCGTCGACGACGTTGAGGC
>JAVLCF010000106.1:0-745 GCA_031581195.1 Trueperaceae bacterium
GCGGCGGCGGGGCCGGCCGGCCCCCCCGTCGCCCCCCCGCCCGGCCGGACGGGCGGCCCGCCGGCGCTCACGCGTCCTCCGGCGCGGGGTACGTCCGCGCCCAGTCGGGGCCGGCGCCGTCGATGCGCGGGGCGCCGGCGTGCCGCCGGTGCGCCGTCCAGGGGGTCGCCTCCTCGACCCGCGCCCCGAGGCGGTGCAGGAGCGGGACCGACCGCGTCCGCAACGCCTCGGTCGCCGCCGCGCGGTCCGGCCACGCCGCGAGGGCGTCCAACCACACCGCCCGCCCGGCGAGGAACCCGCTGGCGCCCTGCGCGACCGCGCGCTCCACGACGTACTCGAACGCCTTGGGGCCCACGCCGGCCGACAGCACCACCCACGGGACCGGCGACAGGGCGTCCATCTCCGCCAGGAGGGCGTCCGCCTCCGCCTGATCGAGGAGCGCGTCGCGGGCGACGCCGTCGAGCGCCCCCCCGGCGACCTCCGCGACGCGGTGGGGATCGAACGGCACCTCGAGCTTGAACAGGTCCACCCCGAACGCCGGGTCGGCGTAGTGCCGCAGCGACCCGAGGGTCCGCTCCGCTTTGCCGCGCAGGTACGCCGGGTCGCTCGGGTCCTCCCCCGGCATCGGGTAGTCGAGGAGTTCGAGGACGAACGGCAGGTCGTACGCCCGGCAGGCCGCCGCCGCCTCCCGCACGAAGGCGTCCTGGTGCGCCTGCGTCGCGTCGCTCACGTCGGGCCGGTGCCA
>JAVLCF010000106.1:755-8289 GCA_031581195.1 Trueperaceae bacterium
CAGGCGAGGACCTTGATGGCGTCCGCACCGGCGCGGCGCGCCTTCGCGACCGACCAACCGCGGATCGCGGCGCTCCGCCGCTCGCCGTCGACGACGTCGAAGTCGTACCCCTCGAGGGTGGACAGCAACCCGGTCGTGCCGGGGAGCGCCATCAGGCTGTGCGGGTGGCTCCAGACGGGATCGAGGAGCATCGCGCCGGCGTGCGGCCCGAGCGCCTCGATCAACGTCGCCTTGACGTCGGCCACCTGATCCCAGGCCAGCGCGTCCTCGGGGACGCCCAGCGCCTTCGAGACGGCGGCGAAGATCGGGGGGCGTTGATCGACGGCGACCATGCGGAACCGCCCGTCCGCGTCGGCGAGGCGGGCCAGGCCGCGCAGGACGCCGGCGGACGTGGGGGTGGGGGAGGCGGGATCGTGAGGCATGACGGGGACTCCTTCCGGGCGGCCGCGGATGCGGTCACGCCCAACGTGCAGCGTTCAACTCCGCAAGGGTGCGCGACTCCAGCAACGTCTCGACGGCGTCGCGGGTCGGGATGGCGGTCCGGCCGGGACCGCGGCAGCTTTCCGCCGCGGCGACGCTCGCGAGCGTCGCGCAGCGTTCCGGGCCTTCGCCGGCGGCGAGGGCGGCGGCCCACACGCCGTGGAAGACGTCGCCCGCACCGGTCGTGTCGGTCGCCTCGACGGGGAACGCCGACAGGTGCCGCACGCCCTCCCCGGCGTCGAACAGGACGCCCTCCTCCCCGAGCGTGATGGCGACGACCTGGTCCTCGCGCCGCCGGAGCGCCGCGAGCGCCGCCTCGGCGCGGAGGGTCGCGTCGCCGTCGCCGGCGAGCGGCCCCCCGAGCGCCGCCTCCGCCGCCTCCTGCGCCGCAATGATCACGTCGGCGTCGTCGGTGGCGTCGACGTCGCGGAGGTTCCCGAGGTCGACGACGCTGGGCACGCCCGCCGCCCGGGCGCGGCGCAGGACCGCGCGGGCGAGGGTCGGGTGCCGCAGGTCGGTGAGGACCGCATCCGCGTCCTCCACCGTCTCGAGCGGCCAGTCGGCGGGGTCGTCCTCCAGGCCGCGCCCCCGGTAGGGGAAGATCCAGCGTTCGCCGGACGGCTCCACCAACACCGCACTCGCGAACGTCTCCGCGCCGGTGGGCGTCCGCACGCCGCTCACGTCCACCCCCTCCGCCTCGAGCGCCGCGCGCAGCTCGCGGCCGGCGGCGTCGTCGCCGTGGATCGCCCAGAGGCGCGACGTCACCCCGAACCGCGCGGCGGCGACCGCGGCGGTCGCCGCCGGCCCGCCCCCGTGACGGGCGTGCGCCGTCGCGTCGGTCCGCGACGCCGTCGGCGGGAACCGCTCGACGCGCCACACGAGATCCAGGCAACTGAGGCCCACGCTCAGGAGCAGCGGTGCGTCGCTCACCCGCCGCTCCCGTCGCCGTCCCGGCCGCCGTCCCGGTCGCGTGCGGAGCCCGCCGGCGGGGCGCCGCCCCCGAGCGCGTCGGGGAACGGGCGCGGGGTGACCCCGAGCACCTCGATCCCCGCCCACGCGCACGCCTCGACGACGGCGGCGGCGTGATCGCCGTGCACGAACGCCAGGTGGTGCGGGACGCGCCGCTCGAACAGCTCCGCCAGGAACCGGCCCGCCGGCAGCGGCGTGCCCGCCCAGACCGGCGCCCGCCACCAGCCGCGCACGCCGTCGTACCCCTCGCGGACGGCGCCCTCGAACGCACCGGTCGCGACCACCGCGGCGCGTCCCTCGTCCACGAAGCGCAACGCCGTCGCGGGGCCCGGCCGGAGGGTCTCGTCGCGGACCGGGCCCACCCCGTCGCGGTTGAAGTGCGTCGTGAGGCGCGGGGCGGGCCCGTCGGGGTCGGCCCACGCGGCGGGCGCGTTCCCGCAGTGCCACGCCTCGACGGCGTCCCCCACCTCGTCGAGGTCGGAGAGGTCCATCACGATGGACGGGTCGCGCGCGACCGCCTGCAACGCCAGCATCGAGAGCGCCCCCATCGCGTCCCCCTCGCACGCCGCCGGCGTCCCCGCACCGGCCAGGGTCCCCATCGCCGCGCACGCCATCGCGTCGCACCGGTCGGGCAGCTCCGGCCAACACCGCACCGCCAGGGCGTCGGCGCCGTCCGCCTCGGCGAGCGCCGCGAGGCCCGCCTCGATGCGCGCCCCGCGCCGCAGGGTAGCGTCGTCCACCTCCACGTCGTGCCCCTCGCGACCCGCTTCGGCGCGGGCGTCGACGTCCGCGTCGTCCGCGGCGTCGGTCGCGTCCCACAGGTCCGCCAGGGGCCGCTCGATCACCGTCACGCCGCGCAGGCCGGCGGGGCGTTCCTCGAGCGCGAAGAAGCCGGGCGCCGTCCCGCCGATCCGCAGGATCGTCGCGCGCTCGAGCGCCTTCACCGCGCGCAACGCCGCGACCGTCACCCCGAACGGGGTGCGGAAGCGGGCCTCGTCCACCGCGCCGTACAGCCACTTGACCGGCGCGCCGTCGCGGGGGACCTCCGGCCCGCCCAGCAACGACATCGTCATGTGCAGTCCACACAGGGCGTTGAACGGCAGCGGGCCGGTCGCGCCGCGCCCCGCCTCCGCCTCCGGCAACGCCCACACCGCGACGCGCGGGGCGGCGCCGTCCGGCGCCGCGCGGAGCAGCGGCGCGACGAGGTCGCCGGTCGCGAACGTCACGTGCTGCAGCAGCAGCAGGTCGGGGGGGTCGGCGGCGAGCTCCGCGGCGACGGCGTCGGCGTGGGCGGCCTCCTGCACCACGCCGCCGTGCGCCTCGGGCACGACCAGGTCGAAGGCGAAGGCGTCCGCCAGGTCCGCGAGGCCGGCGCGGGAGCGGTCGGTCGCGGAGGCGGCGTCGCCCTTGAAGTTCGGACGGTGGAGCGCCACGTGGGCGATGCGCAAGGTCGGTTCGTTCACGTCGTTCGGGAGGCTAGCACCTTCCCCCACGCGGGGTCCCCGGCGCGACGCCCCACCCCGGGCGCTCACCCGCGCCCGACCCGCGCGCGGAGCGTCGCGGCCGTCGCCAGCAACGCCGCCGCGACGCCCGCGAGGAGGGTGGGGACCACGCCCGGCCCGAACCGTTCGACGCTGAAGCCGATCGCGCCGGACGTCACCGCCGGCCCGAGCGTGGCGGCGGCCAGTGCGGCGGAGGCGACCGCCTCGCTGCGGTCCTGGAACGTCGCGTGCAACCACGCGAGCCCGGTCGGGAAGATCGGCGCGAACGCGAAGCCCGCCAGCGCGTAGGCGTACGGCGCGATTCCGTCGACGTGCGCCGCGGCGAGCGCGACGGCGGCGAGCGCCGACGCGCCCACCACCAGCGTCCCGGGCCGCACGCGGGCGCTGATCGGCGTCGCGAGGAGCCGCCCGACCGTCAACGCCCCCCAGTAGAAGCTGACGTGCAGCGCCGCGGTGCGTTCCCCCACCAGCGGCGCGAGGTGCGTCGCCTCCCACGCGCCCACCCCCGCCTCGCCGGTGACGTACAGGACGTACAGCGCCAGGAATCCCGCCGCCGCCGCCCACGGCACCGCACCGGCCGCCCCGGCGGGGCGACGGTCCGGTTCGCGCAGGCCGGGCACCAACACCAGCAGGACGCCCCCCACCGCCGCGACCGCCAGCATCGGCATGCGCAGGTCGCCCCCGACCGCCGCCAACGCCGCCGGCCCGACGACCGACCCGAGACCGAACGTCGCGTTCAGGAGGTTCAGGGCCGGCGCGGCGTTCGGCGCGAACGCCCGCGCGACCCACAGGTTCATCGCGACGTCCACCAGGCCGAACCCCAGCCCCCCGAGCGCCGCCCCCACCAGGAGGGTCGGGACGCCGGACGCGAAGGCGACCGTCGTCGCGCCCGCCGCCAGGACCGCGGCGCCGGCCGCGAGGGGACGGCGGTACCCGGTCCACGCCAACAGGGGCCCCGCCAACGCGATCGTCAGGAAACTCCCCGCGAAGTGCAGCGCGACGGTCTGGCCCAGCACGTCGAGGCCGACGTCCAGGCGGGCGGCGAGGAACGGCAGCGCGGGACCGTACAGCGCCTGGAGGGCCCCGATGACGAAGAAGGCGGTGAAGCCGGCGAGCAGGAGGCGCCGGCCGGCCGGGTCGCGAAGGGTGAGCGCCACGAAGGCCGATGCTACCCGGTGGGCCACGCCGTCCGGGCGGCGGCCGGTATACTCCGGGGCCGTGCAGCCTGGAGGTGCCACGTGACCCACGACCCCGCCCACCCCGCGACCCCCGCCGAGGGGTCGGGCTCGGCCGACGCCCTGCCGCCCCGCACCGACGCGCAACGCGAGCAGGCGGCGTGGATCGACGACCTCCGGCGCCGCTACGTCGCGTTCTTCGAAGCCAAGGACCACCTGCACCTCCCGTCCGCCCCCGTCCGCAGCGACGACCCGACGTTGATGTTCACGTCGGCGGGCATGGTGCAGTTCAAGCCGTACTTCCTCGGCGCCACCCCGAAGTTCGCGGGGCACGAGGGCGTCCACCACCGCGCCGTCACGGCGCAGACGTGCCTGCGCATCAACGACATCGAGAACGTCGGGCGGACCCTGCGGCACCATTCGTTCTTCGAGATGCTCGGGAACTTCAGTTTCGGCGACTACTTCAAGTCCGACGCCGCAGCGTGGGCGTGGGCGTTCCTGACGCACGAGCTCGGCTTCGATCCCGAGCGCCTGTACGTCACGATCTACGACGACGACGACGAAGCGTTCGCGGTGTGGCACGACGAGGTCGGCGTCCCCGCCGACCGCATCAGCCGCTGGGGCGAGGACGAGAACTTCTGGCCCGCCAACGCCGTCAGCGAAGGCCCCAACGGCCCGTGCGGGCCGTGCTCGGAGGTGTTCTTCGATCGCGGCGAGGCGTACGGTTCGCCGGGCGAGAACGGCCCGAACGAGGGGAGCGGCGACCGCTTCATCGAGATCTGGAACCTCGTGTTCACGCAGTTCGACCGGCAGGACGGCGGCCGCCTCGAACCGCTCCCGCAGCAGAACATCGACACCGGCCTCGGCTTCGAACGCCTCGTCGCGGTGCTCGCCGACGCGGAGGACGCCTACGCGACGGAGCTGTTCCAACCCACCATCCGCGAGGTCGCGCGCCGCTCCGGCGTGCCGTACGCGGGGACGGAGAGCCTCTCGCACCGGGTGATCGCCGACCACCTGCGCGCCGTCTGTTTCGCGGTCCTCGACGGCGTCCTCCCCGCGAACGACGGGGCGGGCTACGTCGTCAAGATGCTGCTGCGCCGCGCCAGCCGCCACGCCTGGTTGCTCGGCCTCAAGGAACCGGTCCTGCACGCCCTCGTGCCGGCGGTCGTGCAGGCGATGGGCGACGCCTACCCGAGGCTCCGCGACGGCCAGGAACGCATCGCGGCGATCGTGCGCGGCGAGGAGGCGCAGTTCCTGCGGACCCTCGAGGCCGGCATGGAGCGCGTCGGGCACCTCCTGGACGCCCTCGAGGGCGACGTCCTGCCCGGCGACGTCGCGTTCGACCTGTGGGAGACCCACGGCTTCCCGCTCGACCTCACCCGCGACGTCGCCGAGGAGCGCGGCGTCACGGTCGACGCCGACGGGTACGCCGCGGCCCGCGAAGCGGCGCGCGAGCGCTCCCGGGCCGGCAGCGGCGACGCCGCCCTGTTCGACGCCGGCGGGGACGCCTTCGGACGCATCGCCGCGGCGCACGGCGAGACGGCGTTCACGGGCTACGACGCCGACGCGGCCGACGCCACCCTCGTGGGCCTCGTCGACGGCGACGCGGAGGTCGACGCGCTCGGGGAGGGCCGCCGCGGAGCGGTGGTCCTCGACCGCACGCCCTGCTACCCCGAGGGGGGCGGGCAGATCGGGGACGCCGGGACGCTCACCTGGCCGGGGGGGAGCGCCACGGTGCGGACCACGCGGCGGACGCCGCACGGGCTGATCGTGCACGAGGTAGACGTCGTGCGCGGCACGCTGCACGGCGGGCAGCGCGTCGACGTGCAGGTCGACCCGCAGCGCCGCGAGACCGAGAAGCACCACAGCGCCACGCACCTGCTGCACGCCGCGCTGCGCAGCGTCGTCGGGACGCACGTCGCGCAGGCCGGTTCGCTCGTCGCGCCCGACCGCCTACGCTTCGACGTCTCCCACCCCGACGCGTTGACGCCGGAGCAGCTCGCGCAGGTCGAGACCCTCGTGAACCGGTGGATCCAAGCGGACCTCGCCGTCGGCGCGCGCGAGGTCGCCCTCGCCGACGCCCGCGAGGCGGGCGCCATGATGCTGTTCGGCGAGAAGTACGGCGACACCGTCCGCATGGTCACGATGGCGGGCGACGCCGACGCCGCACCGGACGCCGCCGCGGAGGCGGCGGTCTCGGTCGAGCTGTGTGGGGGGACGCACGTCGCGCGGACCGGGCGCATCGGGATGCTGTGGATCACCGGCGAGGAGGCGGTCAGCGCCGGCGTGCGGCGCGTCCACGCCGTCGCCGGCGAAGCGGCGCTCGCGCACGTCCGCACCCTCCGCGAACGGGGGGCGGCGGTCGCCGCGCAGCTCGGGGTCCGCCCCGACCAGCTCGCCGAGCGCGCCACGAAACTGCAGCAGGAGCTGAAGGATGCCAGGCGCGAAACCGACCGCCTGCGCGAGGCGCTCGCCGAGGCGCGCACCGGGGGCGGCGACGGCGTCCAGGGGCGCGACGTCGCGGGCGTCGGGACGGTCGTCGTCGTGAGCGTGCCCGACCTCGACGGCGGCGCCCTGCGCAACGCCGCGGACACCGCCGCCAGCCGGTCGGGCGCCGACGTCGTCGCCCTCGCCAGCGGTACGTCCTTCGTCGTGCGGACGTCGGAGGCGGCCCGCGAGCGGGGCGTGAAGGCCGGGGACCTGGCGCGTACCCTCGCGACGCGCGCCGGCGGCGGGGGCGGCGGCCGGCCGGACATGGCGCAGGCCGGCGCGAAGGACGAGGCGGCGCTGCGCGCCGTGATGGACGCGTTCGAGACGGGCGAGCTGGACGCCGAGCTGTTCGGCGGCTGAGGGCATGCCGAACGCCGCCCGCGAGGTCGTGCTGGGGTTGGACGTCGGGCAGGCCCGCATCGGGCTGGCGCGCGGGGAGACCGGGTCGCGCCTCGCGTTCCCCCGCGGCGCGATCCGCCGCACCCGGCAGGCGGACGACGTCGCCGCCGTCGCCGACCTCGCCCGCGAGGAGGCCGCCGCGCGCGTGGTGGTGGGGCTGCCGGTCCGGACCGACGGTACCGACTCGAAACAGACGCAGCGCGTGCGGGCGTTCGCCCGCGCGCTCGAGGGGGCGGGCCTCCGCGTGACGTTCGAGGACGAACGCTTCACGACCGCGATCGCCGAACGGGAGATCGCCGGGGGGGCGCTGCCGCTCGGGAAGCGCCGCGAGAAGGGCCGCGTCGACGCGGCGTCCGCCGTCGCGATCCTGGAGACGTACCTCGCGCGGACGGAGGCGGGCGCGTGAGCGGCCCGGACGACGCCCCCCGCGGCGAAGGCGCGCCGGACGCACCCAACGGACCCGCCGCCCCCGACGGCCCGCCCCCCCGCCGCGGGCGGCGTGCGGTCCTCGCCGTCGCC
>JAVLCF010000107.1:0-6605 GCA_031581195.1 Trueperaceae bacterium
GACGCCCTCGCCGAGGCCGGCACCGCCCTCGCCGACCCCGACGTCCGCCTGGTCGGGGTCCGCGGCGCGCCGGGGGCCGGCGCCTCGCGGTTGGTGCGCGACGCCCTGGCGGCGACCGCGCCGGCGGGCGTGGGGGGCCGCCCCCCCGACGTCGTGTCGCTCGCGGGGGTCGCGGACGCGGACGCGGCGTGGGCGCGCGTCGCGGACGCCTTGGTACCCGACGCCCCCTCCCGGGACGCCTCGGACGTACTCGAGGCGCTCGCCCGGGCCGCCGACGCGCCGGCGCTCTGGTGGTTCGACGACGTGCACGGGGCGCTCGCGCCCGCCCTCGCCCCCGGCCTGGCGACGTTGCTCGCGCGGGCGCCCCGGCTCCGCGTCGTCGTCGCGGGGCACGACGTCGTCGGGTGGGCGGGCGAACGCACGGTGCACGTCCCCCCGCTGTCGCCGGAGGAGGGCGCCGCGCTGCTGCGCACCTTCCTTCCGGGGGCCGTGTCCCCCGCCGACGCCGACCTGGCGGCGCTGGCGGCGTGGACCGAGGGGCACGCCCTCGCGCTGGTCCTCACCGGCGCGCGGCTCCGCGCGGCGGGCGGCCGCGGGTTCGACCCCGGCGGGGCGCCCCCGACCGCCGTGCTGCGCGACGGCCCGTACGGCCTCGCCGACCGGCACCGGTCGCTCGCGAGCACCGTCGCAACCGGCCTGCAGGGCCTTCGGGAGAGCCAACGGGCGCTCCTGGAGGCGGTCGCCTGGACCCGCGCCCCCGCCTCCCGCGAGGCGGTCGCGGCGCTCCTCGACCGCGACGCGACCCTCACGGGACGGCGGCTGGAGGACGCCGTGCGGCGCGGCACCGTTCGGGTCGTGCCCGGACCGCGGGGCGAGCCGCGCTACGCACCGGAGCCCGCGTACGCGTGGGCGGCGTCCACGTCTCGACGGACCCCGCCGGAGGCGCCGACCGCGCTCGCCGCCCGGCACGCGCGTTGGTTCCTGGGCCGCGCCCGCGACGCGGCCGACCGGGCGCAGGCGCCCTACCGCGCGCGCCTCCTCGCCGACGTCGGGTGGGCGATGGACGACGTCGACGCCGCCCTCGACGGCCTCGCGGACCGCGACGCCCTCGAGGCGCTGCGCAACGCGGTCGCGCTCGCGCCCCTCCACCGCCGCTTCGGGCGTGCGGCGTCGGCGCTGGAGCGCCTGGGGCGGCTCGAGGCGACCGCCGGCGGTCGCCTCGACGCCGCCGCCCGCGCCGACGCGGCGCACGCGCGGGGGACGCTGGCGTTCCTCGCGAGCCGGCCGGCGGAGGCGCGGACCGCGCTGGAGGCGGCGCGCACCGCGCGCGAGGCTCTGGGCGACGCGCACGCCCTCGCGGAGACCCGCATGGCGCTCGCGATCCTCGATGCGCAGCGCGGCGCCTTCGACGAGGCCGTACGGGGGTTGGAGGCGACCGCAGCGCTCGTGAAGGACGAGGCGACGACCTGGGCGGGGGCGGCGCGGGCCATGAACCTCGCGAACGTGCACGCCGCCGCCGGCGACGACGCGGCGTCGGTCGGGGCGTTCGCCGACGCGACGCGTCGCTTCCACGCCCTCGGGGACCTCGAGGGCGCCACCGGGGCAGCACTCGGGTGGCTCGGGGCCGCCGCGACGCTCGGGGACCCGAATGCGGTCCGCCAGGCCTACCAGCGGCTGCTGCCGATCGTGACGGCGATGGACGAGGGGGCGGACGTCCGCCTGGCCAACGCCTTCCACGGCGCGATCCTGCGGTTGCGCGACGCGGGCATGGAGGCGTACGCGCGGGACCTCCGGGCGCTCGCCGCGCACGCCGCGACCGCGTTCGGGTGGGCGAACGACCCGCACGCCGGGCCGGCGGTCGCGGCGCTGGCGGCCGCATTGCCGGACGGTTCGGCGCCGGACGGTTCGGCGCCGGACGGTCCGGCGCCGGGGGGCCCGGCGCCGGGGGTCACGGACGGCTCGGAACCGTGAACGCCACCTCCTGCGCGCGACACGTGCGCGCGTCGGGTTCGGAGACGGGCGTCGTCGCGACGCACACGTCGACCGGGAACGACGACGCCGTCCCGGGGGCGGGGTCCTCGGGCGCGGGGTCCTCGGGCGCGTCCGGGTCGGTCTCGTCCGGCACCGGTTCGTCGGGGGCGGGCGCCTCGGTCGGGGGCGGCGCGTCGCCACCGGCGGCGGGCCCGTCGGGCCCGCAGGCGGCGAGGACGGCCAGCAGGGCCAGGACGGCGAGCAGCCGCAGGGCGGCCCGGGCCGCGAGGCGGAAGCGGATCGTGCGCAGCATCGTCATTCGTCGTCTCCTTCGGGGGCGGGCACGCGGTAGGTGACGCTCAGGGTCTTGGGCGTCCCCGCCGGCCACGGCGACCCGGTCCACCGCCAGCCTCCCGCCTCGCGGGTGACGAAGCCGTCCTCCGGCTCCATCGCCTCGACGCTCGCGTCGTCGCCCGGCGTCAGGACGAACCAGACGTTCTCGAGCGCCGCGTCCTCGGCGTGCTGCAGGACGACTTCGGTCGTGACGAGGAGCGTGTCGTCGTCCCACGTCGCCTCGGTCGGGGAGGTCGCGGGCGGCTCGAACGTGACGGCGGGCGGCGTCGGGGCGGCCGGCGTGACGGTGGCCGGGCCCTGGAGGGCGACCGCTGCACCGTCCGCCAGGGCCCGTAGCTCGATGGCGTGCGCCTGGTCGTTCGTGAGGTCGGGAACGAGGAACGGTCCCGCCACGCCGTCCTCCTCGACGTCGGTCCAGGCGCCCCCGTCGACGCGGAATTGAACGGCGTCCACCGTGACGCCCTCGTCGAACGTCGCGGGGTAGGCCCAGGCGACGCCGTCGCCCGGGACGACGGTGAGGGCCCGCCGGCCGAGGAACGGGATGCGCACCTCGTCGCTGCAGACGCCCGGGCACGCCGCCGTCACGCGGGCCGTGCCGGCGACGTCCGAGCGGACCTCCACGTTCACGGTGCCCTCGGCGTCGGTCAGGAGCGGCGCCTCGGTCCCCGACGGTTCGCCCCCCACCCACAACGTCCCGAGGCTCGTCGTGAGGGTCACGGTCCGGCCCGCCACCGGGTCGCCGTCCGCGTCGAGCAGCGTGACGAGGACCGGGGCGGCGTCCTCCCCGTCCGCCTCCTGCGGTCCACCGTCGTAGGTGACGTCGAGCGTGACGTCGCGGACGCTCATGGCGGACGCGGTGCCGGACAGCCCGTCGACGGAGCCGCCGGTGCCCGACACCGTGACGACGACGTCGCCGCCCGCCTCCCCGCTCAGCCCGGTGAAGTACAGGTCGTCCGCCGTCGCGACGGCGCTCCCCGAGGCGATCACGAGGGTGGCGGGGGCGTTGGGCGCACCGACGCGGCGCAGGACCCCCGCCTCCTCGCCGCCGCTGGCGCGCAACACCAGCGTCGACGCCTCCAAGACGGGCGCGAGGGCCCCGTCCCCGTCCACGGCGGACACCGTCACGGCGAACGGCATCCCCCGCAACACCGACGCCGGGACCGCCACCTCCAGCGCCGACGCCAGGTCGGCCGGGGGGCACGCGTCGGGCGCGTGGAGCGACAGGTGCGGCCCGTCGTTCCCACAGAACGTCCAGACCGCCTCGGTGCCGGGCGTCGCGCCGTTCGTGAGGCTCCACGCCGCGAACGTCGCGTAGTCCTGGAGCGCCTCCGTCGTCAGGAGCGAACCGAGCTCTCCGTCGGGGTTTTCCGCGCCTGCGTCGGTGAAGTACGCGCCGGACACGAGCAGGCCGCCGGTGCCGTCGTGCTGCATGATCCCCGCCTGGGCGGTCGTCGTATCGACCTGCGCGCGGGACACGGCACGCTGAATCTGGACGTCCTCGTACAGGGCGGCGTACCCGACGATGCCGGCGCCAGCGTCGCCGGTGATCGTGGCGGCTCCGACGTGCACGTCGGTGATGGAGGCGCTCCCCAGCCGCACGTACCCGAGGATGCCCCCCACGTTCTCGGTTCCGCCCCCCGCCAGGTCGCCCTCGACCGTCACCTGGCGCGCCACCAGACGCGAGATGGGGTTCACGTTACTCAGGTACCCCACGGCCCCCCCGACGAACGCGCCGGAGGCGCCCGTCACGTCCGCCGCGATGCGGCTGCGTTCGATGGTGACCTGCGTCGACGAGCCCTCCCCCAGGACGCCGCCGACGCCGTCGCCCGTCGTTCCTCCCGGCTGCGTCCCGAAGACCGCCCCGTCGAGGACGGCGTCCGCGACGTCGAGGCGCGCCCCGACGAGCGTGCCCGCCACGAGGCCGGCGGCGCCGTTCCCGCGGGCCTCCGCGGTGGGGGTGCTGACGAAGCCGGCGACGTCGACGTGCGCGTCGGTGACGCGCCCCACGATCCCACCGACCTCCTCGGACCCCCGGACGCTCCCGAGCAGACGCGACCCGCGCACGACCAGGCGGTCGTGATCCACGCCGTCGCCGTAGACGCGCCCGACGAGGCCCCCGACCTGATCGGCTTCCGTGACGGTGGCGTGCACGTCGACGCCGGAGAGCACCACGTCGACGTCGGGGCTCCCCTCCACGTCGACGTGCCCGAGCGCCCCGCCGCGGTAGGGCCGGTCCGCGAAGGCGGAGCCCGACCCGACCGTGCCCCGGACCGTCGCACCGTTCACGTCGACGGGGCCTTCGACGAGGCCCGCGAGACCGCCGACGCCCTGGTTCGCCCCGGTGACCGTCGCCTCGACGCTCGCGCCCGTGATCTCGACCGGCGTGCCCCCTCCGCGCGCGATCCACCCGATCAGGCCGCCGCCCCCGGTCGTGCCCTCGGCCTGCACGGTCCCCTCGTACGTCACGTCCTCGAAGGTGAGGGGCGTCGTCGCGTCGCTCGTGAACGCCTTCCCGACCACGCCGCCGGCGACGTCGCCCTTCACGGCGCCCCCGAGCACGCGGACGTTGCGGAACGTCGACTCCGCCGCGGACCCTGCAACCGTCCCGACGTGCGTCGTGTACGCCGCGCCGGTCCGTGCGTCCACCCCGCTGAACGTCACGTCCTGGAACGTCGCACCCCGCACCATCGAGAACACGCCCTCGCACCCGCCGCCGCTCGGCACCACGTACGCGTTCTCGATGACGTGGTTGCGGCCGTCGAACGTCCCGCCGAACTTCACGTGATCCTCGAGCGGGTTGCACTGCAGGTCGTGCCCCCCGACCGCCTCCAGGTTTCGAAATCCGAGATCCACGTCGGCCGTCAGTGCGTAGTGCGCGGACCAGCAGGCCGGTTCGACGTTGGCGTCGAGGGCGTTCAGCTCGTCGGTCATCGTCACCAGGTCGTCCGCCGTTTGGATCACGAACGGATCGCCCGACGTGCCCGACCCCTCGAGCGAGATCGCCGTACAGGTTTGGGCGTGCGCGAGGGACGCCACGCCGAAGACCCACGCGACCACCAGGATGTACCACCATCGAATCAACATGCAACGGATGTAACAAAGGCATCATTAAAGCACCATTAGCTAGGCCGCTGCCACGCCAAATCCTCCACGCCCACCCCCACCACGACGTCACCGGACCGCGAGACCCGCGCCCCTCACGAGCCCCCCCACGCCACGAGCAACGTGCGCCGATCGGTGTGCGTCGCTCGACGTGCACCGTTCGTCGTCCGCCGCCCCCGGGGGTGGGGGCGGCGGATGGGGTGGGAAGCGTCGTTGGGGGTGGAGGGTGGGCGTCGCGCGTGACGCGAGGTGGGTAGGGGGTCAGTACGTGCGTTCGAGGCCCAACCGGACGCCGAGGTCGTGGACGGTGCGGCGTTCGTACGTGACGCCCGCATCGAGGGTCGTGCGGGGCGTGAGGGGCGTCTCGAGGGTCGTCTGGAGGCCGTACCCGCACGCCAACGCATCCTCCGCACGTAGGGGGACGCTGCACGTGAGGGTGGGGGTGAGGGAGAGATCGACGTTGCGTTCCTCCAACCAGGCTTGGGGGAGGAGGGGGACGACGTCGAGTTCGACGCGAGGATCGAACGACGCCTCGAGAACCTCCACCGCGGTCGTGGAGAGGTTCGCGCGTTCGGTCGTTCCGAACGCCGCCAGCGTAAGGGGCGTGGTGCCTCCCGCTGCGCGGGCGTACGCGACCCCCAAGCGGGGCGTGAACGTGAGGGGTCCGTACGTCGTGCGGCCCGACACACCCACGCCGGCGTGCAGGTGGGGGCGTGTGGGGTGGGTGGTGATGCGGACGTCGTCGTTCGCGACGTCCAGACGCGTGCGAACCACCCCGATCGCGCCGTACGCATCCAACGTCAGGTCCTGCAGGAGGGGCGTGACGACGACCGAGCCGACCGAGAGGCTCGTGACGGTCCGTTCCCCCACCAGGGTGCCCTCCTCCACGCTGCCCGTCGTGCGGTCGAACGTCACGACGCTCCCCACCACCGCCCCGCCCGGCAGGGCGTTCGTGAAGGGGTTCGTGAGGGCGGTGGGGAGAGCCGTGACGTGCTGGTGGGCGTGCAGGCGTGCACTCCACGTACTTTGCGTCGCTTGGTCCTCACGCCACGTCGCGGTGTAGGTCGACGTCAGGTTGGCACGCACGCCGTGCAGGTCGAACGACGCGTTCACGAACGCGTCCGCGTTCCCTTCACCCCCCGCGCTCTCGAGGGTCGCGTCGTACGTCACGTCCTCCA
>JAVLCF010000107.1:6705-8202 GCA_031581195.1 Trueperaceae bacterium
GGGGTGTGGAGGTGGTCGTGGGCGTCCTGGACGCTGGCGCGCCAGGCTCGCAGGGTGCGGGTGAGGCCGTCGCGCGTCCCTTCGCGCAAGAGGGTCCGTACGTCACCCTCGACGTCCTCCAGGAAGCTCGTGGGGCCCAACACCTCCATGCGTGTCGGGACGCTCTGACTGCGGGCGTACACGTCGTTCCCGACGTACACCGCTCGCACGTCGTACGCGCCCGGTGGGAGGGTGCCCTCCCACACGAACGACCCGTCCCTCGCGAGGGTGTCACGCTGCACGCTCGACCCGAAATACACCAGGACGTCCCCACTCGGAACACCTCGCGCCGCCCGCGTTCGTACGTCACTCGTGGAGATCACGTCGGGCACCGCCTCCAGCGTGAAGGTCGTGACGTCCCCCACGCTCACAGGGTCCCCCGCGAACCTCAGTTCGACGCGACTCTCGAACCGGGTGGGGTCCGGATCGACGTCGTTCGCGCGGCCGTCCCCATCGACGTCCGGATCGCTGTTGTCCCCCATGCCGTCCCCGTCCGTATCCCGCCACTCGAGACGATCGTTCGGGAAGACGTCCGTGTTGTCCCCCACGCCGTCCCCATCCGTGTCCCGCGATTCGGTTGGGTCGCGAGGGAACGCATCGTACGTATTGGGGACGCCGTCCCCGTCCATGTCCAGGTCGTCCTCGTCGGGAATACCGTCCCCATCGATGTCCCCCGACCGACTCGGGTCGTTCGGGAACGCATCGGCGTTATCCCCCACGCCGTCCCCATCCGAATCCACCCACTCACTCGCGTCGAGGGGGAACGCATCCGTGGTGTTCGGGACGCCGTCCCCATCCACGTCCGGATCCTGGTTGTCACCCACGCCATCCCCGTCCGTATCCCGAGCCTCTCGCGGGTCGTTCGGGAAGGCATCCCGCTCATCAGGCACGCCGTCCCCGTCCGTATCGAGCGACACGCGCGCATCCCCCGGACCGACGTCCCGATCGTTCGGGACGCCGTCCCCATCGACGTCCGGATCGCGGTTGTCCCCAATGCCGTCCCCATCGGTATCCCGCCACTCGTTCGCATCGTTCGGGAAGACGTCCCGGTTGTCCCCCACGCCATCCCCATCACTGTCCATCGACTCGTTCGGATCCAACGGGAACGCATCCCGCGCGTCCGGCACGCCGTCCCCGTCCGCATCGACGTCCACGTGGTTGGGGACGCCGTCCCCGTCGACGTCCGGATCGAACGCATCGGGAATCCCGTCCCCGTCCGTATCGCGCGAGACGTCCCCCCGACCCGGGTACGCATCCCCCACCCCGTTCGGGTCGCTATCCGCATCGTTCGGGATGCCATCCCCGTCCATGTCCGGATCCTCGTCGTTGGGAATGCCGTCACCGTCCATGTCCTCATCCCGCGAGTTCGGAATGCCGTCCCCATCATCGTCCGCCACCGCGCCCGGGTCGTTCGGGAACGCATCCCGCTCATCCGGCACGCCGTCCCCATCACTGTCC
>JAVLCF010000108.1 GCA_031581195.1 Trueperaceae bacterium
ATGGGAACCTCCGGAAGCGAGCGGCTCGACGTCGGACGCCCGTTCGTCGGGCCTTCCGGCGTCCGGGGGCGCGCCCCCGAGCGACCCCCGACCCTACCATGTCAACATCGTTTCCACCGGCACCAGGACGCACGTCGCGCGCCACTCCGACCCCGCCGGGCGCGCCGAAGGGGGCTCAGTCGCCCTGCATCAGGCCGCGGATCCGCCCGTCCGCACCGACGCGAACCCGCTTCGCAGCCGGTTCCCGCGGGAGGGCCGGCATCGTCACGATGCGGCCCGCGACCACCACGACGAAGCCCGCGCCGGCGGAGAGGCGGACCTCCCGCACGCGGAGGGTGAAGCCCTCGGCGAGACCGCCCGCCTTCGGGTCGTCGGCGAACGACAGGTGCGTCTTCGCCATGCAGACCTGCAGGGGGCCGTACCCGGCCGCCTCGAGGCGCGCGAGCTCCGCCGCCGCCGCAGCGTCGTAGGCGACGTCCGCCGCGCCGTACAGGTCGGTCGCGAGCGCCTCGATCTTCGCGGTCAGGGGTGCCGCGTCGGGGTACGCGAAGCGCGGGGTGGGCGGCGCGGCGTCGCCCGCGTCGAGCACCTCGAGGACGCGCGCGGCGAGCGCCTCGGCGCCGGCGCCGCCGTCGGCGAAGGCGGTGACCCGCGCGACGGGCACGCCGCGCGCCGCCGCGAACCCCTCGATGGCGGCGAGGTCCGCCTCGCCGTCGCCGGGGAAGACGTTGAGGGCGACGACGGCGGGCAGGCCGAAGTGCGCCACGGCGTCCAGGTGGCGCGCGAGGTGCGGGAGGCCGCGCGTCAGCGCGTCCTCCGACGCCGCGTCGCCGTCGGGGCCGGCGCCGTGCTCGCGGAGCGCTTTGGCGGTCGCGACCAGCACCACGGCGCGGGGCCAGAGGCCGGCCTGGCGCATCTTGACGTCCAGGAACTTCTCCCCGCCGAGGTCGAACCCGAACCCCGCCTCGGTGACGACCTCCTGGGCGTGCGCCAGCGCGGTGCGGGTCGCGACGACGCTGGAGGCCCCGTGCGCGATGTTCGCGAACGGCCCGCCGTGCACGAACGCGGGCGTCCCCTCGCGGGTCGTGACCAGGTTCGGCTGCAGCGCGTCCTGCAGCAGCGCCAGCATCGCGTCGACCGCCCCGAGGTCGGCCGCGGTGACGTCCGCGCCGGGCGTGGGGCCCTCCGCGCCCTGCCGCCCCACGACGATGCGCCCCAAGCGGGCGCGGAGGTCGTCCACCGAATCGGCGAGGGCGAGGACCGCCATGATCTCGCTGGCGGCGGTGATGTCGAAGCGCGAGGCGCGCTCCGCGCGCCCGCCCGCCGCCAACGTCACGCTCCGCAGGGCCCGGTCGTCGACGTCCAGCACCCGCCCCCACGTGGCGGTGGCGGGCGTCAGGCCGCTGGCGCCGGTCGGGGCGGGGCCGTCCCCCGCCGACGCCGGCGCCGGACGCCCCTTCGCGGCGTCGAGGGCGGCCCAGTGCAGGTCGTTGTCGACGAGCGCCGCCAGCAGGTCGTGGGCGGCGGCGATCGCGTGCAGGTCGCCGGTGAAGTGCAGGTTGATGCGTTCGGCCGGCTCGATCTGGGCGCGCCCGCCGCCGGTCCCGCCCCCCTTGATGCCGAAGACCGGCCCGAGCGACGGCTCCCGGAGCGCCGCCACCGCGCGCCGCCCGAGGCGCGCGAGGCCGTCGGCGAGGCCGACGCTGACCGTCGTCTTGCCCTCGCCCGCCTTCGTCGGCGTCAGCGCGCTCACCAACACCAGGCGCCCCGGGACGCCGTCCGGCGACCGCGCGGCCGCGACGTCGGCGAGCGGGCCGGGCGGGACGGGCACGACCTTGCGGACGCCGGGCCCGTAGGGCGTGAGCGTCGCGGGGGCGAGGTGCAGCGCGGCGGCGGCGCGCTCCACCGCGTGCGGGTCGAGCGGGAAGCGGTCGGCATCGGGCGGCGTCATGTCGCCAGGGTAGCCGAGCCCGCCGCGCTACCCGCCGGGCGCCAACGCGTCGCGCAGGGTGTCGCCCAGCAGGTTGATCGCCAGCACCATCGCCAACAGCACCAGGCCGGGCAGCGTCGAGATCCACCAGGCGACCGCCAGGAACGTCTGGCCGCCCGCGAGCACCCCCCCGAGCGTCGGGGTGGGGGGCGGGACCCCCAAGCCGAGGAAGCTCAGGCCGGCCTCGGCCAAGACGAGCGCCCCGAACTGCAGGGTGCCGTCGACCAGCAGCAGCGGCGCGACGTTGGGCAGCAGGTGCCGACCCATCGCGCCGGGCGCGCGCACCCCGAGGGCGTGCGCGGCCTGGACGAACTGTTCCTCGCGCAACTCGAACGTCTTGGCGCGCACGAGCTTCGCGAAACTCACCCACCCGGTCAGGCCGAGCGTGAGGATCAGGACGACCTCCGACGCCCCCACCGCGGCGATCACCGCGATGGCGAGGAGGATGAACGGAAGCGTCATCAACGTCTCCGTCGCGCCGGTCACGACCGCGTCGACCCACCCCCCGAAGTAGCCGGCCAGCAGGCCGAGCAGCGTCCCGACGCTGAGCGCCAGCAGGAGCGCCGCGGCGCCCACCCCCAACGAGGCGCGGGTGCCGTGCAGCAGGCGCGACGCCAGGTCGCGGCCGAGCTCGTCGGTGCCGAGCGGGTAGAACGCGCCCGCGTCGCTCACGGTGCCGGGCGGCGCGAACGTCGCGCGCAGGTCCTGGTCGGTCGGCTCGCGCGGGTAGAGCGGCGCGGCGAGCGCCGCGACCACGATGACGCCGAGGACCGCCAGCGCGCTGCGCGTCCGGCCCCGCCGCCACCAGCGCCGCCAGGTGCGGCTCACGCGAGCGACACCTTCGGGTTGAGCCAGGCGTAGGAGACGTCCACCAACGTGTTGACCGCGATCAGCAACAACGCGACGGCGAACACGCCCGCCTCGACGACCGGGTAGTCGCGGGCGTACACCGCGTTCACCATCAGGCGCCCCAGGCCGGGCCACGCGAAGATCGTTTCGGTGATGACGCTCCCGCCCAGCACGAAGCGCATCTGCAGCCCGATCTGCGTCACGACCGGGATCAGGGCGTTGCGGAAGGCGTGCCGCCACACGACGAGGCGGCGGACCTGCCCCTTCGCGGTCGCGGTCCGCACGTAGGCGCGGTCCAGCACGTCCAGCATCGCGGTGCGCGTCACG
This sequence comes from Trueperaceae bacterium, assembly GCA_031581195.1. NCBI lineage: Bacteria > Thermotogati > Deinococcota > Deinococci > Trueperales > Trueperaceae > Trueperaceae bacterium. Next base: position 3,167 of record JAVLCF010000108.1, read on the forward strand.
CGCACCAACCCCCCCAGGAGGAACAGGGTCAGCGTCCCGACCGGGAGGACCAGGTGCGCGGCGGTGCCGCTACCCGACGACGGCAACCAGCGCAGCTCCACGGCGAACAGCAGGATGCTCATGACCCCCACCCAGAACACCGGCGTCGATTGCCCCACCAGCGCGAGGGCGGTGATCGCGGTGTCCCACGCCGAATCGCGCCGCAACGCCGTCAGGACCCCCAGCGGGACGCCCAGCACGACCGCGACGAGGACCGCCCAGCCGGCCAGCGTGAGGGTGGCGGGGAGGCGTTCGGCGACGAGGGCGAGCGCCGGCTCGCCGAGCTGGATCGACGTCCCGAAGTCCGCCTGGACCGCCGCCCCGAGGAACCGCGCGTAGCGGATCGGGAGCGGGTCGTCGAGCCCCAACCGCGCGCGGAACGCCGCGACGGTCTCGGGGCTCGCGTCGGGCGGCAACAGCAGCCGGACGGGGTCGCCCGACAGGTTCACCATCGCGAACACGAGCATCGTGAGGGCCAGCAGGACGACGACGCTCAGGACCGCCCGTCGTACGAGGTAACGCGCCATGCGCGCAGCCTACCCCCGGCACAGAGCCTGACGGACGTGACGGTCGGGAAACGATGACGTGACGCCGGTCCGGGCGCGTCGTATGCTCGCCGCGAGCGCCGCCGTCGTCCGGAGGGTGCGCGCCGTTTCCGTCGCTTCCAGGAGGTCGCCATGCCGCAGTCGTTCCCGCTCCGCCCCGCCCGCGCCCTGACGGCGCTGGTCCTGTCCGCCACCCTCGCGGTCGGTGGGCTGGGCTTCGCCCGCACGCTGGTCGTCATGCAGTCCGCCGACGCCGCGACGCTCGACCCGAGCCTCAACCGCGAAACGCCGACCTTCAACGTCCTGATCCACCTGTTCGACGCGCTGATCGACAAGCGACCCGACGGCACCTACGCCCCCGCCCTCGCGAGCGACTGGACCGTCACCGACGACGTCGTCTGGGACTTCACGCTGCGCGACGACGTCACCTTCCACGACGGCGAACCGTTCACCGCCGACGCGGTCGTCTACACGATTCGGCGCCTCCTCGACGACGCCACGGAGTCGCCGATCGCCGGCGGCTTTTCGTTCATCGCGTCGGTCGAGGCGACCGGCGAGCACGCGGTGCGCATCACGACCGACGGGCCCGCCCCCCTCGCCGAGCACTACTTCAGCGAACTCCTGATCACGCCCCCACACGTCCTCGAGGCGGTCGGACCCGAGGCGTTCGCCCGCAACCCGGTCGGGACGGGCCCCTTCCGCTTCGAGGCGTGGCAGCGCGACGTCGCGCTGGAGCTCGCGGCGTACGAGGACCACTGGCGCGGTGCGCCGGCGGTGGACGGCGTCACCTTCCGGCCCGTGCCCGAGGCGAACACCCGCGTCGCCGCCATCCAGGCGGGCGAAGCGGACGTCGTCGCGCAGGTCCCCCCGACCCTCGCGCCGGTCCTCGACGCCGCGCCCGGCGTACGCCTCGAGGCGGTCGACGGCGCCCGCGCGATCTACGTGGGCATGAACGTCACCGGCGGCGCGGACGCCCTGCAGGACGCGCGCGTGCGCCGCGCCCTGAACCTGGCGGTCGACGTCGACGGCATCGTCGAGGGCGTCCTCGCCGGCCGCGGCACGCCGACGACCGGCTTCCTGACCGACGTCGACTTCGGCTACGTCCCCGGCTCGAGCCCGTTCCCCTACGATCCCGACGCCGCCCGCGCCCTGCTGAGTGAGGCGGGCTACGGGGACGGCGGCCCGAGCCTGGTGCTGCAGGCCCCCAACGGCCGGTACGTCGGCGACGCCGCGGTCGCGCAGGCGGTGGCGGAACAACTGAGCGACGTCGGCGTCGACGTCGAGCTCGAGATCCGCGAGTACGGCGCCTACGTCGGGGACCTGTTCGGCGGGAACGCGCCGGACCTCTACCTGATCGGCTGGGGCAACGCCCCGCTCGACGCGGACTTCATCTACGTCCCGCTCCTCGGCAGCGACGAGCTGCTGTCGTACTACGCCGACCCCGACCTCGACGCCGCCCTGCAGACGGCCCGGACCACCGTGGACCGCGACGCCCGCCTCGCGGCGTACGCCGACGTCCAGGCGCACGTCGACGCCCAGGCGCCGGCGCTGTTCCTCTACAAGCCCCAGGACCTCTACGGCGTCGCGGACGACGTGGCGTGGACGCCCCGCACCGACGAACGCATCTGGATGTACGCCGCCGAACTCGACTGACGCAGGGCGCTGCGGCGCCGGCGTCCGGGGGGTAGGCTCGCACGCATGACGCGCGACGCCTCCCCCCCCGACGCCTCCCCCGACCCCGGCGCCGACCCCGGCGCCGGCCCCGAGGCCGACACGACGCACGCACGCCCGCAGGGCGGCGGGGACGCCCTCCCCGCCGCCCTGCTCGAGTGGTACCGGGCGCGCCTCGCGGAGCTCGTGGCGCTGCCCAGCGTCGCGGCGGACGGGCGCGCCATCCCCGAGACCGCCGCCGCGGTCCGCGACCTGCTGATCGGCGAGGGGTTCGACGCGGAGCTGCACGCGACCGGCGGCGCGCCGGTCGTGTTCGCCGAACGCCGCGTCCCGGGCGCCCCGACGCTGCTGCTGTACAACCACTACGACGTGCAGCCCGAGGACCCGGTCGACGCGTGGACGAGCCCGCCGTTCGAACTCACCGAGCGCGACGGCGCCTGGTACGGGCGCGGCGCGGCGGACGACAAGGGCGAGATCGTCTCTCGGCTGGCCGCCCTGCGCGCCTACCGCGAGCGCCACGGCGACCTGCCGTTCGGGGTCGTGATGGTGATCGAGGGGGAGGAGGAGATCGGCAGCCCGAACCTCGCGGCGTACGTCGCGGCGCACGCCGACGCCCTCGCCGCCGACGGGTGCCTGTGGGAGTTCGGCGGCGTCGACGCCGCCGGCACGCCCGTCACGTACTGCGGCATGAAGGGCGTCGTGACGCTCGACCTGCGCGTCCGCACCGCGGAACGCGACCTGCACTCCAGCTACGGCGTCGTGGCGCGCGGCGCGGCGGCGCGCCTCGCCGCCGCCGTCGCCAGCCTCGAGGACGAGGACGGCCGCGTCGCGGTGCCGGGGTTCACCGACGGCGTGCGGCCCCCGACCGACGCGCAGCGCGCGCTCGTCGACCGCCTCCCCGACGAGGCGGCGGAGCTCGCGGACGTGTTCGGCATCCCCGCCTGGCAGCGCGGCCTCGCGGGGGCGGCGTGGAACCACGCGCTGTACTTCGAGCCCACCCTGAACGTCAACGGCGTCCACGCCGGCTACGGCGGGGAGGGCGCGAAGACGGTCCTCCCGAGCGAGGCGTTCGCGAAGCTCGACGTGCGGCTGGTGCCCGACCAGGACCCCGAAGCGGTCGTCGCCGCGATCCGCGCGCACCTCGACGCCCGCGGGTTCGCCGACGTCGAGATCGTGCGCGGCCCCCACGCCGAGCGCGCCGGTCGCTCCGACCCGACCGACCCGTTCGTGCTCGACGCCGTCGCCGCCCTCGAGGACGCCTACGCCGTCGCCCCGCTGGTGCTGCCCAACAGCCCGGGGTCGGGCCCCATCCACCCGTTCGTCGAGGGGGTCGGCGTCCCCGTCGTCGGGATCGGCTGCGGCTACCCCGGAAGCCGCATCCACGGGCCGGACGAGCACGTCCGCATCGAGGACGTCCGCCGGGGCACGCTGGCGACGCTACGCCTCTTCGAGCGCGTCGCGGCGCGCGCCGGCGTGACGCCCGGCCGACCGACCGACTGACGCGCCGGGCGTACCGTCCTCGGATGCTCGAGTCCCCCCTCGTCCGCCGCACCGCCCTCGGGGGCGTCGGCCTCGCGGCCCTGCTGACCACCGCGCACGCCGTCAACGACGCCTTCGCCAACATCCTCCCGGTGTTGCTGCCCACGCTGCAGCAGCGCTTCGGGGTCGGGGAGGCGGTCCTCGCGGCGTTCGTCGCCCTGATCTCGTTCTCCAGCAACGTCCTGCAGGCGTTCGCCGGCGCGCTCGCCGACCGCTGGGGTCGGCGCCGCACCGCGGCGCTCGGCCTCGTCGTCGGGAGCCTCCTGATGAGCCTGATCGCCGTCGTCCCGACGATCTGGGCGGTCTTCCTGGTCCTGGCGGTCGGCGGGCTGGGGTCGGCGATCTTCCACCCCGGCGCGGCCTCCATGGCGCGGCAGGCGGGGGAACGCAAGGGCCTGGCGATGGGCCTGTTCGGGGCGGGCGGCCCGTTCGGGAGCGCCGTGATGCCGATCGTGGCGTTGTGGTTGCTGCGGACCTACGGCCCGTGGGCCCTGACGTGGCTCGCGCCGATCGGGGTGGCGGTCGGCGTGGCGTTGCTCGTGCTCGCGCCGCACCAGCCGCCCCCCGAACGCGCGCGCCGCCCGAAACTGTTCGACCGGACGTTGTTCTTCGGGCCCGTCGGACTGCTCGCGGTCGTCGGCATCCTCCGCGCGACCGCCTACATCAGTTTCCTGAACGCCATGCCGCTGTACCTCGCGAACGTCCGCGGGTACGCCGCGGACGCCGCCATCCTCGGGCTGACCCTGGCGACGTTCCAGATCGCCGCGTCGGTCGGCGTCGTCGCAGCCGGCGCGCTGGAGCCGAAGCTGGGACGGATCCCCCTGATCGCGGGCACGATGCTGCTCGCGCTGCCCGCCCTCCTGGCGACGCTGATCCTCCCGGCGGGGTCGCCGGCGTTCTACGCGGCGGTCGCGGCGGCGGGCGCCTTCACGAACGCCTCGATCCCCTTGCTCGTGATCAGCGCGCAGGACCTCGCGCCGGACGCCGTCGCGACGGCGTCCGGCATGTTGATGGGGTTCACGTGGGGGATGGCCGGCGTCGCGTACCTGGGCTTCGGCGCGGTGCAGGAGCTCGTGGGGCTCGTGCCGGCGCTCGCCGCGGGCTTCGCGTTCGTCGTCCCCGCCGCGGGGCTCGCGACCGTCGT